>CAYHWZ010000008.1:0-966 GCA_964359975.1 uncultured Elusimicrobia bacterium
TATACGGCCGGGGACGAGACCACGTCCCCCTGTATCTGGAATTCCCAGGCGGGGGCCAGCGGCGGGTACGCCTGTTCCCGTGCGTACCCCGTCCTCTGCGCATTGCCCCGGAACATCGGCCAGTCCGCGGCGTAAAGAAGGGATGAGGGATGAGGGATGAGGGATGAGACAATTAAAAAGAAAGTGATGAGACGAACAGAAGGGATGAGGGATGAGGGATGAAGAAAGGGATGAGACCGCGAGGGATGAGGGATGAGACAACGAGGGTCAACAGCAGACCGCCTTCCGCCATAGAGGCGGGTTGCCTTTGTCTCATCCCTCATCTCTCTATGTCTCATACCTTGCCTTTCCCTAGTCTCATCCCTGTCTTATATCTCATCTTCATGTTCGCTCACCTGGACTTCGTTTCTCATGGGGTACGAAAGGGAGATAGCTTCTACAATTCCCATTATCAGCGCGCTCACATGGTAGAGACCCCACTGGTCAGGCACGCGCTCGTAACCGTACACCAGACTGCCGCCGACTAGAGTAGCCACATAGACATAAGCCGAGCCGGCGAGCAGAGCCAACTTCCGCGGCATATTGTCATAGATGGCGGCTTTGTCCGCGGGATAATTTTTTGCATGGTACATTACCACACTTGCGCCGACCATAAGCAGCAGACCCGGATTGAGCAGATGCAGCCAGAACAGGATTTTCATCATGTGCGCGGTATCGTCGCGCGGATTTTTAAACCACAATCCGTCGTAAGCCGTGAGTTTGCCGAGCTTGACGATTTCTTCTGAACCGCCGATAGCCACTGCATTCAGCATGCAGAAAAGCACAGCCGTGGAAAACCCGAACACAAACAGTCCGACGATCCACCCGACGTTAACCCTGTCCGAACCCAGACACAGCGTGACCATAGCCAGGAACAGCGACGGTCCGAACACGCTCATCAGGAGAAATTCCCTGATAGTGGACACG
>CAYHWZ010000008.1:976-19276 GCA_964359975.1 uncultured Elusimicrobia bacterium
CCAGATAGAATCCGAACACGAGGAACGCAATGAACGCGAACGTATACACCTGCTGACCCGAAACCAGCGCGCGGAGCGGAGCCACCTGCCGCACAAATTTTGCCAGCGCAAAAAATGTGATGGCCGCAAGGCCCGGCACCACGATGTGAACGAATATTTTGCTCAGTTCTTCAATCATAAGTTAAGTAGAGAAAGGGATGAGACCGCGAGGGATGAGGGATGAGACAACAACGTCTGAAATCGAACCCCTTTTCTTCTCCCTTCCCGCTGAATAGGCGGAAGGGGGTTGCTGTTTTCTCATCCCTCATCCCTCTGTGTCTCATCCCTAATCTTCTCCCTGTATATTATTCATCATCCTCAACGGACATTTTCTTTGCGGGTTTTTTATATGAACCGGACGAACCTGCGGGGAAAAGTTCATTTTCTTTTGCCAGGAACTGCGGTGTCAGGGCAGATTCCGCTGCAGAGCGGATCTCTTTTTTCTTGAAATAGACCTGATTGGACCATTTGCCGCCCTGGTTTTCCGGCGGACGTGCGGGCCAGCGGACTTTCACTGTTTCACCCTGCTTGACGAACTGGCAGCTCACTTCGATCGCCTCGCCGAATGAAATCATGGCAAAGTATTGACCTTTTTTGCGGGGGTGACGGCGCAGGTCTTTCAGTTTGAGGTCTTTGGCAAGGTCCCACTCCACGATTGGACCTTCGATTTTTTCCGTCGATATGGCTTTGCGCACCGCTTCGTCGGCCTGTTTTGAAGTCAGAGTGATCTGCGGGTACACCCTGCCGGACTTGGAGACGGTTTCTGGGAACTTCAGACTCAGAGCGCCTTCGCGGTTCACTTTAATTTCGCGCACTGTGAGCACGTTATTGATTTCCACTTCCGCTTCATTGCCCATCACTTTCACCTGCGTGACGGAGATGTCTTTGGCGAATGAAGTTGAAGGTTGAAAGTTGAAAGTTGAAAGTAAAAAACCGAGGAGCACCCCGACCTTCACCCGAACTTTCGCGCCGCTTTTCATCCCTGCCGTCCACCTTCCACACTTGTCCGCCGAATCGGCGGATTCCACCTTCCACATACTTATGTTTCTCATTTACCCCTCCTTATTATTTCACGTACAGCCGTTCTTTTATGGCTTGATAAACTTTGAGATTGATGCCTGAAATCATGCCGACTTCCTGCACTTCGGTGAACGGTTTGCGGATACGCTGGACCACGATACGGCGCGCGTCCGGTTCGGAAAATCCGACTTTCTGCAGTTCGCGCACAGACGCGCGGTTGATGTTCGCGGGTTTGATGGCCTTCTGCGCCAGGATTTTATCAATCAGGACCAGATAGTCCAGCGACGGTTTGTGGAACGGGCTGATTGCCAGTATTCTTTCAAAACCTTTTTTGGCTGTGTCATAGTTGCGGAGCTTGTAGAGCCGTTCCGCGCGTTTGAAAATATCGTCGATGGCGGCCTGATCCGTGGCTGTCGGGACAGGTTCCGGAGCAGTGGACGCGACGACTTCTTCCGGGACAGGTTCGAGAGGCGGTTCGGGCACGATTTCAGGAACGGTTTCTTCCGCCGGGACAGGCTCGGGTTCTTCGGGCATGAGAGTCACTTTTTCTTTCCACTCGATCAATTTTTTGGACACGCCGGGAGTGAACTTTTTCCAGACGACCGCCACACGGTGCGTGCCGTAATTGTCCGACTGGAGCGTGAGCGAACCCACGAACGAATAATCTATCTGAAACGCGAATCTGGGGAACGTCTTCGCATAGCTCATGCCGAAAGTCATTTCGCGGTTGTTGCCGCCGATACGCAGACCGTATGTATGGAGACCGAGCCATGTTTCCGCGCCGATATGAGGGCGGAGATCGGTTTTTTGTTCACCGGCTTTGCGGGACGAAATTTCGAAAGTGGGCGTGAGGTCTTCGAACGGGCCCAGGTCTTTGGCCAGGAACGTGACACCGCCGCGGTACTCGCGCGGCACGCGGTCTTCGGACTTGAACCCGACGTCGGGATTGTCCAGATTTTTCACCGCCAGGCCCAGCACCACGGTATCGTTGATTTTGGCCAGCACGCCGAAATCGAACGTGACTGCGCTCTTTGAATCCGGTTCATTAAAAGGAGAAGTGCCCACGAGTTTGCCTGACGCGTCCCTTTCGCGGTCGAGCGTTTCCGTGTCCACGCTGTAGGCGCGGCGCAGGACTTTGGCATTGAATCCGACGTAAAGTTCCGTGTGGTCGCTCTTGAAAAATTTGTCATGCAAGCTGTTCGCATAGTTTAGCACGAAGGTGTCCTCCTGGTAAAGCGACGAAACCAGGAAATTGGCGTATGACACGCCCAGCGCGCCGAACGACGGGATGGGAGTGACTGCGGAGATGTGTCCCAGCGAGAGTGAAGTGGTGTCGCGTTCGCCGGTTTTGAGCTCGAGCCCCATGTACGGGCGCCCGTAAGTGAAGGCGAGTTCGCGCGTTTCGAGCTGCGCTATACCGGCGGGATTCCACATCGGCGCGTTGTGATCGTCGGCAATAGCCACGAACGCGCCGCCCATTCCCGACGGACGCGCGCCCCAGCCAGCGTCGCGGAACGCAGCATACAGAGAGTTGAAAGTGGAAAGTGAAAGGTGGAAAGTGAACATCAGCAAAAAGATAAGGACATGTTTGGCAGACACCTTGCCCCGTGTTACTGACTCTATCAGTCTCTTCATCATCCTGGATATGACAAGACACTGTGACCGCAAATCATCCCGTTGACCGGGGTTCAATAATTGCATCCTTGAACCGATGGTTATCATGGGGATACATTCTCTGGCCAAATTTAATGCATATTGATAGAACAGCACCTTTTCCTTTTCCGACCCTTTGTTACTGCCCTCAGCAATGTTGTTGCAAATGGACAATGATGCCCTTCGGAATTGGTCTCCGATGGAAAATTGATATTTAGTCGGCCATTCAGCAGTAACTCGAAACACTTTTTCGCAAAAATTCAGCGCCCTCTGATATACATCGAGGTTTTCAAAATCGAACTCCTGCAATTGCCTTTTACTTTCCACTTTTCACCTTCAACCTTTAACTCGTTATCCGCTCAGCGGATAACGATAATCACCCCATGCGTCGCTTCCCCGTTGAGCGCTTCGGACCTGTAAATGTAGCTGCCGCCTTCGACGGACTTGCCGCTTTTGTCCCTGCCGTCCCACTGGATAACGTCGCCGGAATCGTCCCTGGCAAAATCCGCGATGGACCCGGTCCATATTTCCAGGCCCGTCATGTCATACACTGTCACCATCTTGATGAATTCCGACCATCCGGCAGAATCGTTCCTGCCGTCGCCGTTCGGCGTGATGAACTTTTTGTCCGTGGTCTTTTGCGTCGAAGGTTTTGCAGGGAAAATAGCGTACTTGGAAAAATGCGCAGGTTTAAACACCACCTGATTGGACGCATTGGCCTTGCCGCCCTGATTGATCCACTTGCGCCCTTCATAAAGGAAAACCTTGAGCGTGTTGGGGTCAATGACTGTCGTTGGTGTCGGATAATACATTTTAATCGTCGGACGCACGTTGAACACAGTGCCGTCCGGACCAAACTCGTACCCGGCCAAAGGTTTGCCGCCCGGCAGGAGCGACAGGTCAATGTTGGGTTCGTTAGCCGCCACCGGAGCAGGGTTCGCATCGTCGAGTCGAGTCACAGTGATCGTGACCGGTCCGCTCAAAGCGCCCGCCGGAATTTCCAGCGAAAGCTGTCCGCCGTCGGGGAAAGACATCAGCAATGTGCCTCCATCAGAACCCACCAACTTTTCCAGAGGAGTAATAACAGTGACTATATTAAGAGCGGAACTCGAAGTATTGGTCCCGTCGAAGGCCTCCACAAAGTAAGTGATAGTGGACACCAGCGCCGCAGCCACAGACAGAGTGCTCGCGGAAATTTCCGCCGAACCGCTGTAAGAATTTTCCCCCGCCGCTACCGGAGTGAGGTCCTGCACCGTTAACGTGGGAGTGCTTTTCACCGCAGTATAATAAAGACGCACGCGCTGGATTTTACCGCTTTTGGTCTTCGCAGAATCGCGGTAATCGCTGACCGTTGCCTTGATAGCGAGCGCACCGCCGGTATAGTTGTACAGCGCCACTTCGGTTGCGGAAATCGTCGGCGGGGAAACATCCGGCAAAGCCGTTCCTTCCGCCGATGGCAGCCCCTCAATCTCGTTCCCCACCGCAATCGGGATAGTCGCGGAACCTGACGATTGTATTACATAGTAGTACGTCACACCCGGCAGAACCGTGCTCGTAGTCCCGTCGGACAATCTCTGCGTGGTGTCCGTATAACTGGATATCGCCGCCGAAAAAGTTCCCACAAGAACGGTATATGGGCCTCCCTGTGATAGTCCTCGGCGAAGGTTGTACCGTTTAAAATTCGTCGCGGATTCTTCCAAAGAAGCGCTCCATGTAAGTAAAACTGAAGTGTCGCTGTGCACGGCAAAAAGACTCCGAGCGGGACGAAGATTGGGAACAGTAGATGACTCCACAGAAAAAACGCTGGTTAAAGCAGGGGGTGTATCTACGGTTTTGATACGGTAAAAATAGGAGCTTGCATTAGTCAAAGAAAAGTCATAATAGGAGGTTCCGGTAGTAGTTACAATTTCTGTAGTTGGGCTGGTAAAAGTATCTCTATAAATTCTGTAAAAAGAAACATCGGTTGATGTGGAAGCGCTCCATGAGAGATTGACTGCAGTGTTGGAAGATTTAGTTGTCAAAGATGACACGGGAGCAGGCGGCAAGTCCAGCGTTAATCCAAATGCTTCTGTATTGACAGCTGCAACATCCGATGAAGAGTTCCAAATGGAAAGGTTACTACTCGAATCATACGCCTTTAATGCAAAGTAAACTGTCGCCCCGGGAGAAAGACCTGTCACTGATCGTGACTCCTCATTCCCGCCAGCAACCAGGTTTGACCAAGCAACATTGTGAGTCACTGCCGCAGAACTTAAATCAAAGTTCACGGATTTAATCACACCTATAGTAGAAACTTTTAATACATAACTGCTCACTGTGCCTAATGTTCCGTTATCCCCAGGCGCGGTCCATTTAAGGGTCACGGTTCCTTCTTCGGATGAACTCGGTTGAGCAGTGAGATCTGAAATGGCGGCCGGAGCAACAATGTCTGTGCGCGGTTCAGGAACACTTGAACTGTTCTGCGGTTCCGGAGTAGTACGCGTAACGAAGTCGCTATTATTGTTGTTGGTGTCTAAACTATTCCCGGACGCGGCGTCCGAACCGGACTGCATTGAAGAGGCCGTTGAAGAAAGTTTGGATTTTCGCTCTATAGACTGACCAGAAGCAGGACGAACAGTTGTCTGAGTTTCATAAACACCGGCGGCAGCTTCTGTAATTGTTCCCATTCCCACCGCATCTATAACAGTTCCCGCAGAGTTGATCATCTGAAGAGAGCTGTCGGTGGTGGTAGAGTAATCATCTGCTCCTGTTGCATCCGCACTTACAGAGCCGGTATACCCAAGAGACCCCATTAAAAAGAACCTTTTAGATTTAACAATGTGGCTTGAAACAAATGTAATCAGCGTGGTTACAGTGCCCCCTGCCGCAGACCGACGAACAATCTTCCAGCCATCAAGAGAAACATCCGCAGATGTTGGATTGTATATTTCAAGAAATTGGTTGGTGGGACCCGGCGCAACCTGAATTTCGCTTATTACCAGGTGATCCGCAACAGGTGAAGAAGCGGTTTTTGTGCTTATCGCTGTGGATGAATCGGTAGATATTCCATTGCCATTTTGCGCTCTCACCCGGAAATAATACTGCACATCCTCGGATAATCCGGTTACCGTAACAATTGTGGTTGTTGTATTCACGCTAAAAGGAACCGGGGTAGACGCATCGAGAACAAAATTGTCTTGGGATTGGGAAATTTCATAAACAGTGTTTGACGGATTACTATTCGCATTCAATTGCATTGTGGCAGAACTCTGCCCTACAAAAATCAAATTAGACATGGACGGTGCATTTGCCAATGTATAGGAAGAAACCACATTGGATTTTCCACTTTCTCCTGTTGCGTTTACGGCTGTTACAAAAAATCCGGAGGAAGTGTTTGCAGAAAGCCCGGTTTGGATATAGGATGAAGTTGGATGAGCTATCGTTGAGCTTGCAGAGACTCCGTTGTTGGGCGCGGTGACTGTAGCCGCATAAATAAAATAGTTAACTGCCGTAGGCATTCCCCGCCAACTCCATTTAATTGAAGTGTCAGAAAGAGCCGTTGCCTTTAAAGGAGAGGGCGATACCGGAGCCCCCGCAATTGCCGAGGTAGAGATTTCAGAGGAATAGACACTCTTGTTATCATTTTTGTCAACCGATTTTACCGCAATATAGTAAACCTGTCCGTCTGTGAGTCCTGTAAGACCAAACTCAGTTATATTTCCAACAGCGATGGGGGAATTCCCCATTGCCGCTCCGGTTCCGTTGTAATTTTTGTTAGATTCAGTTTCCGAAGATTGACTCCAGGTAGCATAGTAAACCTGATAGCCGTTGATATCGGTTGCTGTAGATGCTGACCAGGAAAGATAGATTGCCCCGGATGCTCTTCCATCAAGCAAAATTGCGGATGGAACTGCAGGAGGCGAATCCTGTGCCCAGTTGTGTGCAAGTGTATTCACAGTATTCACATCTGCCGAAGAATTCCAGATAGAAGTCTGATTCAAGTGATCTTGAGCTTTGATTGCAAAATAGTATGTAGCCGCGGGCGCTAACCCTGTAATAAGTTTTCCAACAACAGGGGACGTGCTTGAAATGGGAAGAACCCCGCTTGTGGAAAAGGTGATTGAAAATGCGGCGGAATCAAAATTTGCGGCGGTAATCACACCTATCGTAGAATATTTAATTATATAATTGCCAAGAAGGGGAATTTCTGTTCCATCGTTTCCCGGCGCGGTCCATGCCAGATTGATTTCACCATCATAAACGCCTTGCAAAGCAGTGAGATTTGAGACAGAACCCGGAATAAATGTGTCTGGCTCGCGGGGAAAACGAGAGTTTTGCATATCCGCAGATGTGCGAAGGGCAAAATCCTGTGAGTTATCATTTGTATCTGTGCCATTTCCAGCATTGGGTGAAGTGTTACCAGGCTTTCTTTCCAAACTTTGGTTACTCCCTGGAGAAGTTGCAAAATTACTTTTTTCTGCCAACCCATTGTTCGCTGTTCCCCATGTAAGACTATCAATTAGAGGTGAGTCACTGGCAGAACCTAATCTTAGAGCAACTCCGCCATTATCCAAAATAAGTGATTGAAATCCACTTGTCAAATCCGAACTTACAGGTGGACTACTCCATGCTCCATTTATCCATAGATAATACCCCAACCCTTTTATTACAAGAGGATTTGACTCATCCCATGCAACAAGTAAAGCTTCACCGCCGATCGAAGTCCGGGCAATGAGCTGCACATTACTTAATAGAACTGGCGATGATCCTGGATTATAAATTTCCACAAATTCGTGCGCAATGGCACCTGGTGCTTTTATCTGCACTTCACTAATAAGTATATGCGGCGAGACGGTAATGGATGGGGCATTTGTGTCTATTGCGGAAACATTGTTTGAAACATCGCTTGATTTTATATGAAAAAAAACCTGTGCGCCTGATGGCAGTCCGGTAATTACCATGGATTCTCTCTCACCAGCATTTTTTGGAGAAGAGGGCACTAAAGACTGACCCACAATTCTTACATTGTTAAAATCCGAATCGCCAAACGATGCAGTATTCCATCGGAGAAGATAACCATTTACTGCCCCATATCCTGGAGCATCAGCAGGAGCGCTCCAAGTTAAACGAATCGCTCCGACAGCAGCGTTCCAGACGGAAGGCGTGAGGTCTGTAATGGGATTTGGCGCGGTACTATCACTTTTTGTGGTAGTATTACCATTTGCAAAGGATGTAGGGATATCGTTCCCATTGTAGCCGCGAACTCTAAAATAATAGTTTGTTCCGGGCACAAGTCCAATCTGCGCAGTTGATGTTCCGGTAAGTCCTGTTAAGAGAGTAATGGGCGTAGAAAAATGCGTTTGAAAATTGTCCAACGACATGGAAAGTTCATAACGTGTAATACCCGGATTATTGTTCCCTCCCCAATTTATCGCAACACTCGTAAATCCTACATCAACGAATGTAAAACCTGTGGGAACATTGGCCAATGTGTACGAAGTGACGAAATTGGAAAATGCGGAACCGGCACTGTTAGAAACGCGCACTGCACGGAAATAAGAAGTATTGGGCTGAAGCCCTGATTCAGCATAAAAAGTAGTGTTTGACGAAAGGCTACTTGAAACAGCTTCCAATGTCGTGGTGTCCCTCAACACCATGTAAAAAGTTTCGTTGTCCGCCAGATCATTCCATACCCACTTGATTTGGCTTGCAGAAGATCCGCCTATATCAACACCAAGATTTCCAGGGGCCTTCGGGGGGACAGTCCTCGGAAAATTGCTTTGTGTGGAAGAAAATGCTGAATAATTGCCTTTATTGTCTTTTACGCGAATCACATAAAAGTAAGTGTTATTCGTTGCCAAACTCGAATGCACCGTCGAAAGAGTAGTGGTGGAAAAAGTTCCTAAAGATTGGAACCCGATGCTCTCCGAATAGGACGAAAACTGAATTTCATAGATATTGAGGTCAACCTCGGTATTGGAACTCCAGCTCAATTTTATGGACGTGAGTGTGTCCGGCAGAGCAGAAAGTCCTATGGGAGTTGAGGGTGCGAAATCTGCCCCAGTTGTAGAGTTAAGTGTGTTAAACCCGGATGTGGACCATGTCGCAGTGGCAAAATTGCCATCGTAAGTCACCAGAGCAAAAAAGTATGTGCCGGATGGGATCAGGCCTGTAATTATTTTGCCGTGTACCTTTGTGGGATTTGTGATACTTGTGGACACAATAATTTCAGAGTAAGGTGTCGGCGGGTTATTAAAATCGGAAATTTGAGCTGTGGAATAGCGCAACCAGTAATTGCCGCTGGTGATATTTCCTGAAGTCCCATTATCCCCGGGCGCTGTCCAGTATAGTTGCACGGATCCTTCGGTGGAACCTGCGAGAGCGGTAAGATCGGAAATATTGCCGGGTTCTTGCAAGGCAGGAGCGGCACCACTTTGTGAATTTCGAGGATTTTTTGCAACAATGCTAAAATCCTGTGAATTGTCATTGGTATCTGTAGCGCTGCCGGAAGACCCGCCTGGCTTTCGCTCGACGACGTTCCCGGCCGCGCCCGGATCCCCAATAGTAGTTCCCTCTTTTAATCCGGAGGTTGTTCCATACCCAATCACATCAAAGTACGTCGAAGGATCTGCGCTCGCAGTATTGTCAGATCTAATGCCAACTCCATCATTCGATGCTAGTACTGCAGAGTAAGTGGCGTCCAGTCCGCCAGCAGGGAGCCCGGAAGTAGATGCTGTCCCTATCAAAAAATATCCATGTCCTTTAATTGTTGTATTCGTTTGAGTCACCGTGATGCCTGATATAGACGCGCCACCAGAATCGCGCTTCAAATAAATGTCCGTCTGCCAAGTTAAGGTGATCTGAACAGTGGTGGGATTGTAAAGTTCAATATACTCGTCTGAAGCGCCGCTGCTGTCGCCGTATTTAACCTGACTGATTTTAAGGTCTGCAACAGAAGCGGCAAAAAGAGTGGCCGGTAATACTTTGAAAATGAAAAGCAACCCCAATAACGCCTTAAATACAAGCAGCGCGCTGCGCCGGGAATAATTCATTTTTTCCCTGCAATGCGCAGTCTCGGAGCGATTGAAATGGTAAGACGGATTCACACTTACAGTATAACGGTAATACCGTCGTAGATTCAATGACTTTACAATAATTTTACAACGGGACGGCGACGGCGGGTTACGGGAAATATCGTTTCAGCGCTGTGTAGAAGTTTTCGTGCGTGCCCAATGCATAAAGGTAAAGTGTGCGGGACGCGGGATGCCATTCGTACGCAAGCAGGAAAAGCTGGTGACGGATTTTGAATTTGTGGACGCGGACACGGCTCAAATCACCCTTTTTCAGCTCGCCGGTTTCAGGTCTTGACGCAACTCTTTCAAGTTCCGCGCGGACTGCGTGCTGTTCTTTGGGGAAAAGCTTCTTGAACTGGCGCTCGAACTTGGGTAGGGCGCGGATATGGGGCAGCGGCACTACAAGCTGAAAGGTCTGTCGAGACCCATTTCCCTCTCAGCGCGGGCATCAACAATGTCCCGGATGAACTGCAGGGGCAGGTCCGGATTGTCCTGCATCACCAATGCCAGTCTCAACGAGGATTCTATTTCGTTGGCCAAAGTGCGGTGGTCATGTTTGGCGCGTATCTGCAGTTTTTTCTTCAGGTCGTCCGGCAATCTCATGCTGGTTACTGCGCTCATTGAAATCCTCATGACACAACGAATATGTTTACATTGTATTACAAGTCAGGGAATCTGTCAATGTCCGGGTCCCGCCCCCCAGCCCCCATTGTAAACGAGGGGAGAATAAAGTCAGCGGTCTTTTTGCAGGGCGGGGATGTAGGATCCTAGTCTGAATGAGATGTCTTTGCGGTACAGGGCGGGGGGTTCCTCGGCCAGGACCCAGAGGGTTTTGCGGTCGATTTGGAAACCGGAAACTTTGCCTGCGTCGGGGAAATTGTTTTTTAGCGAGTAGGACGCTTCCACAGACAAGGTGTCGTCCATGCGGTGGCGGTAGAGCGTTTCCTTTGACCCGTCCATGGACCAGAGCACGGCTCCGTCCCAGGCGAGCGCAATGGGCGTGCGGCCCGGAGCATTGTACTCGCGCGACACGCTGAGCGCTGCGTCCATGCGGTGACGGTAAATCTTGGCTGTTTCCTGGTCGCAGGTCCAGAGTGTCTGCCCGTCGAAACAGATACCGGACGGCGACGGTCCCGGCGACGTGTACGATGAAACTATCTTCAATGTCTGGAACGCGGCGTCCGGCTGGAGCTGGACGATCTGTTTTTTCCAGCTGTCCGCGATATAAAGTGCGGAACCGGCCCAGACAAGACCGGCGGCGCGGATACCGCTGAGCGGAAAACTTTTGAGCACGGACATATTCTCCGCGTCGTGCAGGTAAAGGATCTGGTCGAACCAGTTGGCGGTCCAGACTGCGTTGGCCTCGGCCGTGAGAGCGGACGGATATCCGTGCCCCACGTTGAACACGCGCGTTTTCGTTGAGAAAGGGTTTTGGAACTCGTTGACGCGCATCACCAGTGCGACTGCTCCGCCGACCAGCAGGGCGGTGAAAATAATTTTCCGCAGAGTATGTTCTTTGTGCGGAGCATATTCTTCCTGCGCAGGTTCAGACGCGGCGGACTGCGGCGCGGATTCCGGTTCGGATGGAGTCACGTCCACAATTTCCGGCGAAGGTTGTTCATCAGGGTGAGGGCGCAGTTTGCGCGCGAGCGGTTCGGGCATGACGCGGATTTCGTCGACTGCTGCGCGGTGACGGGCGGCAGAGGACACTTCATGTTTTTTCACGATTTCGAGCAGGGTACGGTTATCGAACGGTTTGGACAGATAATCGCTGGCTCCGAGCTGGATGGCGCGGGCCGCCACTTCCGGACTGCCGTAACCGGTGATGAGCACTACAGGCAACCCTTTGTCAATGCGGCGGATCTCGTCCAGGACTTTGAGACCGTCTTTGCCCGGCATCTGGATATCGAGCAGGACGAGCCGGAGCGGTTCGGTCTTCACTTTTTCCAGGGCCGCGTCGCCGTTCTGCACGGACACTGTGACATAGCCGTGCTTTTCCAAAAATTTGGACAGGGTCCAGCACATGTCTTTTTCGTCGTCCACTATCAAAATTTTAGACATTCGGTTCCTGGAAAGTGGCGGGGTCAACGGGCAGGACAAGAGTGACGGTGGTGCCGCAGTTTGGCATGCTGGAAATGTTGAGTTTTCCCCCGTGCGCGGCGATGATGCGGCGGGTGCGGGCGAGTCCGACGCCGAGCGACTTTTCTTTGGTGGTGAAAAAAGGTTTGCCGGCGCTGTAAAGCGTGTCGCGGTCCATGCCGCACCCTGCGTCGCGGAACGAGACCCAGACTTTTTTGTTAGGCACATCTTCGGTGACTGTAATTTCAACGGCTCCGCCTGCGGGCATGGATTCGACAGCGTTCAATCCGATATTGAGCATGGCTTCCACTATCATTTTTTCGTCCACGTTGACGGAAACGGCGCGGAACCCTTTACTGGGCGCGCTTATTTTCACATTTTGCGCGCCGGCACGTTCGTCGAGGACGGAGACGGTTTTGTCCACGAGGTCGGCAAGATCGTGAGTGCGCATGATGGGTTGGAGCGGCTGGCTGAGCAGTTTCATCTGTTCCACGCGGGCTTCGAGCGAGTTGAGCTGGCGGAGGATAATTTCCAGATGCTGTTTTTCGTCGTCGGTCAGATTGGACAGTTCCATGAGCATCTGCGTGTTGCTTTTGGCGATGCTGAGAGGGTTGCGCACCTGGTGAGCGATACCGAAGACGAGTTCGGCCACGCCGGTCTGGGTGATACCCACGTCCACGTCGTCCACGTTGGGGTCGGAGGCCGGGAATGCGTTCAGCTGTTCGGACTGTGTATGCAGTTCGGATTCTTTTGCCTCAAATTTTTCCTCGAACAGGTCGGCGCGCTCTTTTTCTTTGCGCAGAGAATTTTTCAAAAAAGAAATTTCGCCCTGCAGGCGGTCGACTTCGTTCTGGAATTTAAGCCGGTCAAAGGCGGCCTGGGTTTCCTGCAGAGTGCGGTTGTACCGTTCAGGGGGCATATATAATTTATAGGATACTATCGAAGGAAAATCAAGGCCGCCGGCCAAACATCTGAAAAGTCCTGCGCGGCAAGGGCTCTAACCGATGCTTTCCTGCATATAGTCGACCACGATATTTATGATTTTGCGGACTGTTTCATTGCAATTCTTGAAGCTGATCCTATCAATCACCTCGCCGCCGTAATTCCGTATCAAATCACTGATCAAAGCATGGACAAAGGATTGTGTGGCCGAATCAACTTTGCTAAAATCCAAAATGATTTTTTCGCCCTTATTGAGCGCTGGAATAAGTTTTTTTATTCTGATATCCCTTGCCAGATCCTTGTTTTCCGCAAAACTGCCGACCATTCTGTACAGTTTGACATGAATCATATGAACCTCGCCTTCCTGTGCTTTTCCTTTCGTCTTTCTCTGACGGCTTTTGCATAAGAGTCCCGGATCAAATCCAGGAGCGTGGTGAACTCTTTTGTGGTGTTCAGGGAAATATCCACTCCGACGATGGTGCCCTGCCACAATGGGAAATCCATCCCTCTGGAACACCTGTCCTCAAACGGATCGGCATGCAGAGGCATATATTTTGCAGTAAGTTTGTGTTTCAGCAGTTTGTACATGCCCCTGCCGCTATAGATCATAAAGTAGTCCCGGTTCACATTGGCGATTGATTTCGTAAAAAAAAGTCCCGCGCCGGCATTCTGCTCTGTGCCGCCTTCTCTTCTGGTGGTTCCGGTGATGCCAGGAGTCAAAGCCAGGCGGATTGCCGCCATGTCATCTTTTGCGGCATGTGATTGATTGATTGTTTTTTTGACTCCGACTCCGGTGTCGGCGATACCTATTCTTATGGTGTTGCTTTTTGCATAGTATTGCGCGGATAAAATGGCGCCATGCTCGGAGAGGGAATGTTCCAGCACATTCCTCACCAATTCGCTCACCACGTACCGGATGGGCTCTGCGTGTTTTGGTTCCACATGAAGCAACGGTATCATGTCGGTTATAAAATGGGTGAGACCACCGGAATCTTTTATTTGAGTCAGCGGAATGAACCGACCGGCAGGATCATGTTCTGTAATCTCCATATTGGATTTCATCTTCAAAAATCTGAACAGTCCCATGCGTACCAGGTAGTGTTTTGATGCAGCTTCAAACTTTTCGCAGACGATGTTGGACCGCTCCAAAGTCAACCCGAGCGCGGCGATCATCGACAAGACTACGGGGTGGATGGATATCCATTTCCTGTTCGAAGTAATTTCCAACCTTTCCGGGGAACCAGGGTCAAACCCTCTTAAAAAGGGGTCTATATTACCAAGAAAAGCGCTGTTGGGCAGATGAATTTTCACAGGTATATTATACCGGGATTCCCGGTAGTTTGTCAAGTTACCGGGATTCCCGGTAACTTTGAGGATGTTCTCGCAGAAAAATCAAGCGCAGGTGAGACGGGTGTTGTGCCGGGCGCGGGCGGACTGTCTTAAAAGATAGGGCTGCCTATTGTTTTACCGAACCGTATTTCACCAGTTTCAGGTCGCCGTCTTTCACCAGCCCCATGCCGGGAGCGTAGACTTTGTATTCTTTTTTGCCGGGTTCAAGCGGGGTGGTCTCCTCGATGACAATGCAGTTGGCAAATGAGCCGGCCAGGGTGTCCAATTTGTCGTTAACACGGACAACTTCGGCGCGGTCCATGGCGACTCCGGGGGCGGATTCCATATAATACCGCTGCCCCATGGCAGGCCTGGACGAAATCCAGAGTCCGTATTGCGCGCCGTTCACGCCCGAGAGCCAGCTGCCGGCATGGCCGGTCACTTTGCCGTCCTTATATATATCCACATCTTCGCCGAAATAGTAAACGCTGCGGGTGTTTTTGCAGAAGGCAAAATAGTTTTTTGAAATCTCGACGACCTGGCCGTTTTTCAGCTCTTTTTCCTCGACTACGCGGGTAATCACGCCGTCCACGGTTTTGGTTGCGTGCAGCACAGTGACCTGGAGCGCGGCTTTTTCTTTTACGTTTTCGTAGGTCATCTGGAATCCGGGTTCGAGGACGAAATAGGCATTTTTGCCGTCGGAAGAAAATTCACAGTCGGATTTTTTGAAATCTTTTTTCCAGTTTTCGTTAACGGGCGCGGCGCTGACGGACGCTGTGATTGCCGCTGTTATGATCAGTGCAAGGATATGACGCATTGTTTTGCCTCCGTACTGCGGTTGGTATTATCTGGCGACTACGATGGTGCCGTTTCTGCGGATACCTTCGCTGGTTTTTATCTGGTAGAGATAGACTCCGGCGTCGACCGGGTTGCCGCTGCGGTCTCTGCCGTCCCAACTGATGGAATTTTGGCTGAATGTGACGGTGCAGTTGGACGCGTTTGCGTCAATGGCTTTAAAATCCGCTAGTTCACGGCCGGTCATGTCGAAAACGAGTCCGCTGATGATGCTGTCTTTGGGGTTGTCAAAGCGGATGGTGAAATAGTCGTTGATGCAGTCCCCGTTGGGCGTAAAGATTTTGCCGGGTTCCATGGATACCACATTGAAGTCTCCCGCAATGGGACGTGTGCCGGTCACACAAAAAAATGCGGCCAGCAGGATTGCGAAACTGAAACGGGCTGTGCGGAATAATGTCATGGCTGTATCAATATAATACCATTTATTTTCATTTGAGTGAACAATTTTTCAGACTAATGAGTAGGCGGGCGGGGAGAGACGGGGTTATCGCGCGATGACGATGGTGCCGCTCTTGCGCACGCCTTCGCTGGTCTTGACCTGGTAGAAATAAACTCCGGCGTCCACGGGGTTGCCGTTCCGGTCTTTGCCGTCCCAACTGATGGAACTCACGCTGAAACTGGTGGTGCAGCTGTCGGCGTTGGCTTCGATGGCTTTGAAGTCTGCCACTTCGCGGCCGGTCATGTCAAAGACGAGTCCGCTGATGATGCTGTCTTTGGGGTTGTCAAAGCGGATGGTGAAATAGTCGTTGATGCAGTCACCATTGGGCGTGAATGTTTTGCGCGGCTCGACGGAAATGATGTTGAAGTCCGCGGCGCGGTAGGCCTGGCGCACTTGATACGCGCCGAACCGGCTGATGTTCATGTCCAGGGTTTTGCCGTCGGCAGCAGGAGCTCCGCCGAGTTTGAGATGTTCGAATCCGTTGAAATAGAAGACAGCAAGCTGTTGCGCGGCCTGTCCGCCGGGCAGACTCACTGCGCGCAGGGCTGACGACGGCGCGCCGGCTCCGATGACAAACCGCATTACTACGGTGGCTCCGATATCGGTCAGCACTGTTCCATCCCGTGCAATGGCTTTGAGCACATATGAGGCGAGCACTTTGCCTCCGACTTCGGATGTGTTGGGGGTGAAGGTGACGTCGGCCTGACTGGTGATTGATTTGGGCACTTTCACCAAGACTCCGCCGTCTGAACTCATGATGGTGGCCATGCCGCTCTTCGATGTGTCGATGATGACGGAATTGCCGCTCTCGTTGCCGGACGTGTCCACAGTCCGCACCACGTAGAAATAGTCAACGCTGAGATCGTCCAGTGTATCGGTCCAGGTGAGAGTGCTGGTTCCCACGGTCTGAGTGTACTGGGTCACGGACAGGATTTTCAGCGCGTCACCGCTCACTCTGTATATGCGGTATCCGCCAAGGTCAGTGAGCGCGGTCTCATCTTCGTTGGCCGAAGGAGCTTCCCACGTTATCTTGAAATCTTTCGACGAAACAAAGTTGCCGGATATACCTTTCGGATGTTTGGGTTTCACTTTGTCGAACGTCACGCAAACTACCGTCGAGGAACTGGCGCCTGCGCTGTTGAACGCGGCCACGAACCGGCAAACTCCCGTAGATGTGATGCCGCTCTCAATCCAGTAGCTGGCGTTGATGGAAAGAACGGGCGAGACCGGTCCGCCGGTGTCGGAGTAAACGCGGAAACCTGCCTCGTTGTTCGAATTGTCGGTCCACGTCCATGACACAGTGCTCTTGGAGAGTCCGAACCCGCTGAATCCGCTCGGCGCAATGGGCACTGCCACTGCATTGGTGCGCGTGCTGGCTGTGTTGGAGTACTGAGATTCATTCGGCACATCAGCCGTGTTCACAGCGGACAGACGGTAATAATAGGTGCTGACCACACCCAGATTGCTGTCGACGTATGCGGCTGCGTTCAAACTGGTGGTTGTAACTGAAGACCACGCGCTATTGTCAGGCGAACGGTCCACGCGGTACCTGACGCCGACAGATGCAGTCCATCCCAATGTAACAGAGTCGCTGGTGACGGAAACTACGGACAAGTCGCCGGGCGCGGCTGCAAGTGTGTAGAAGCTGACTGCCGCGGAATTGCTGCTGCCCCCCGTGTTGAACGCCTGCACAAATACCGAGTAAGATGTGTTGGCTGTCAGCGAGGTCCTGTCGAAGTAAACGGTCTGGGCAGCGAGATTGCCGGAAATGGATCCGCCGGTCGTTGATATGACGCGGTATCCGTCTTCGTTGCTCGCGCTGTCGGTCCAGGTCCATCTCACTGATATTGTTGAAATGTTTGCGGCTGAAACTGTGACCGGTGCGCTCGGCGTGGAGTAAATGATCGGCTGTGTGGCGGTGGATATGGCGACGAACGGTGTGGCATTGTGCGCAGGGTTAACAGTGGCGCCGACCCACAGGACTCGGGCGCGCAGATAATATGTAGTCCCCAGCGTAAGTCCCGAATAAGTGGTGCTCGCGTTGTCCAATGTGCGCGTGGACACCAGCAGTCCGGACCCTGTGTAATCGCTCATGGTGGAAAATTCCAGTGTGTATTGGCCGGTACTGTTGCCGTTCAGGCCGACGGTGTAGGTAATGGTTTCCGACGATACCACGGCCAGTGAAACCGTCGGCGCCACAGGCAGGGTCGGTGTGGTGATGACCAATGTGGCGGAACTGGTCTGTCCGTTGAATCCGTTTGCCGCTTCCTGAATGGTGTATGTGGTATTGGGCACGAGACCCGACATTACGATATTGGAATTGCCTGCGCCGGATGCGACCTGCGAACTCGCGCTCGCGGCAAAGCTGCCGGTAGTCACTATCAATGTTGTGCCGGCGCGGTTGCCCGACGGGTTGACGGTGACGGATACGGAAGAATAGTTGACCTGATATGAAACCAGGGCAGGTGTGCGCGCCGGTGTGATGGTGGAAATCGCCGAACTGTACGACGCATCCGGCGCTGTGGCCACTTTCACTTTGAAGTAATAGGTTCCGTTGGAATCGAGAGTCATGTAGCTGGTAGTGTTTACATCCGCTGAACCGATGCCGGATGAAAGCGCCGCGCTGAAGTCGCTGACCGACGACAATACCATCAGATATTGGCTGCCGGTGTTTACGTTCCACTGTACGCTGACGGAATCTACGGTCACGCCGAAGAACGCTACATTGGACGGCGCGGGCGTGGGAATGGTGGATACAATGACCGCTGTCTGCGTGCTGCCCAGACCGGTGAACGCGGTGTCGAGTCCGTTGTTGTTGGTGGCTTTCACTCTGAAATTGTATGTGGCGCCGCTGGTCAGCCCGATGGTCGTCACGTTCACCGTGTATGTGGC
>CAYHWZ010000009.1:0-18906 GCA_964359975.1 uncultured Elusimicrobia bacterium
TTCATATAAACTTTTCAGTCATAAGTCATATATCGTAATCCCTAAAAAATCGCCGAAAGCCGACATAGACCGAATTGATGCGCTGTGTCTTATATTTGGGATTGGTCTTATTCTTTTTGATAACAAAAACCCTACCGATCCCCAATTTGAAATTCGAGTCCGGGCGACAAAGCATGAACCGGATATGTTTTTTGTGAATACCAATTTGAAATTAGTCGAAGAGCAGCTGTTTAATTAATTGGGAAGGCAAGGAGAAATTTATGAAAAATGATAAAAACTTCGGTAGCATGGATATAAAATATCTTGACCCCTCAAACGTTTCTGATACAACCGTGAACATTGGCATAGGGTTCAAGGAAGCTCTGCATCTTCATTTGGCTCTTGGTGAATGCCTCCAGAAACTAAACCGCTATCACATGGGAACAACTCAGGGGAAAAAAGCTACTGTCAAGCTGGTTGTCTATGGGCAAACAAATCGTATAATGGTTACTGAAGGCTAAGCGGCGAGCTTTAGGCAGGTTCTAATGTCGTCCAGCCAGCCACCCCAATTTAATGAACAATTAAATCCCATGAAATTTAGAATGTATGAGTATGCCAAGTGCGGCACTTGCCGCAAGGCGCAAAAGTATTTGGACGCCAAAGGTGTTGATTATACCCTGGTGTCTATCCGGGAAACGCCGCCGACCAGGACGGAACTTAAAAAAATGCTGGCCATTACCGGAAACATTAAAAAATTATTCAATACGTCCGGTCAAGACTATCGTGCGCTCGGCATCAAGGACAAACTCTCAGGAATGAGCGATGCGCAAGCGCTGGATTTGTTGGCGTCCAACGGCAATTTAATCAAGCGTCCTTTTATACTTAAAGGCGAAAACGGAGCCGTCGGATTTGATCAGGAAGAATGGGGCCGTCTGGTGTCATGAGACTTAAAGGCAGTATCGCGAGCGGCGCAATTCATAAAGTACCGGCCGATCTTCGAATGGCTTTGATATCCAATCCGAAAACGCTCGCAAAATGGAATGATCTTACGCTTCTTGCACGCAATGAGTGGATTTGCTGGACGACAATTGTTAAAAAACCAGAAACAAGAAAAAACCATGTTGAGCGACTCTGTGATGATCTGCTCAAAGGAAAGCGCCGGCCATGTTGTTGGCCTGGGTGCTCTCATCACAGACCCAACACGAAAAAATGGTTCAATTCTAATTCAGGCATGACATTCAATAAAAAATCAAAAGGATAACCATGGCGACCATCAACCCTTACATACATTTTAACGGAAACGCGGAAGAAGCTTTTAAATTTTATAGATCAGTTTTTGGCGGTGAATTCGCAAGGGTGGTGCGCTTTAAGGAGATGCCAATCCCGGGGATTCCTGAAAATGAAGCTGATAAAATCATGCACATCGCATTGCCGATCGGTAAGAACAGCATGTTAATGGGAAGTGATACGCCTGAATTCATGGGAAAGCATAACGAAAATGAAAATAGAAGTAAAATTTCAATAAGTGCAGAAAGCAAAGAAGAAGCGGATAAAATATTTCAGGGACTTTCCGCGGGAGGGAAAGTGGAAATGCCGATGGACGACAGCTTATGGGGTTCTTATTTGGGCATGTTCAGAGACAAATACGGCATTGAATGGATGATAGACTTTGACCTTCACCCCGAGTAAACAGGTTCTAACGCCGTCCAGCCATCCCCCTATCGGAGATTTGACAAAATCGTTACTAGCTACTATACTCATATTAAACGGCTCATTCGGAGTGCTTGCGACCGCTTGATGATGAGAACAGGAATAGATAGGGGGATATCTGAATGCCTCAAAGAAACGGAAAAAATCCAATCAAATCAGGGAATCTTTTTGAGAAGGGCGGGGTACCATTTAACAACCCGCATAATATCGGCGTCCAACAAAAAATGCCCGCTGTCATTTGTCCGGACTGTAAAATAGAAGTCGTGCCCAAACCGGGATTCAGACTTTCCTCTCTCAAATGCCCGCAATGCAATATTCCCGTGGGTAAAAAATAGAGCCAGAGTTTTTGCGTTGTCGATGGTTCCTTAGGTCAGGGCGGCCAGAATTTCTTTCAGCGGAATCGAGGCGAAACTGATAGCACGGTCTGACATGCCGTATGGCATAATGAGTTGACCGTTGCGCAAGAGGGCTCCGCAAGTATAGAGAACGTTGGGTACGTAACCTTCCCGTTCGCTTTCTTTGGGGCACATCAGAGGTTCGCGTAAACGACCGATAACCCGGGAGGGATCGTCTCTATCGAGGAGAAATGCACCGAGACAGTACCGGCGCATAGGTCCCACGCCGTGACTGAGCACCAACCACCCCGCCTCGGTTTCTATCGGAGAACCGCAGTTTCCCACCTTCAACAATTCCCAGGCATAGGCCGGTTGAATCAGGATTTCCGCTTTGTGCCAAAAATGCACGTTGTCGGAATACATTAAAAATATGTTTTCACCGTCTTGCCGCGAGAGCATGGCGAAGTGGCCATTGATTTTGCGCGGGAAAAGAGCCATCCCCTTGTTCTTTATCACGGAACCGTTCAATGTGACAAACTTGAAGTGCCGGAAATCTTCCGTTACGAAAAGTTGAGGAAGGACGTTGCGTCCGTCGTAGGCGGTGTAAGTGCCGTAATAGATTATTTTCCCGTCTTCGCCCTGATGCGCGGTCAGACGCACATCTTCAATACCGTTGCTCTGTGTGGAGATGACCGGAAAAATGATCCGCTCGGAAAGTTCCACATCCTCAGGGAATCTGATTTCGTAATTTGATTTGGCTAAATGCCACATGCCGCCGGCGGTAGGATCTTCGTCGAATTTTCTTCCCGGGGCAGTCTGATGAAGAGTCTCCTGCAGGGTGCGCCTTAACTCCGTCAGCGTGAAGGGGTCTCCCAAAGAAGCCATTGCCTGTCTTGACCATTTGCCGACAAGACCCATATCGGAAAGTTTTCTCCAGAATAATTCCTTATTGTATGAGGGATTTTCAATGAGTTCGGGTTCGCTCAAAAAATGCGAGGGCGGATCTACCCGCACACTATTCTCGGCGTCAATGATGCCGCTGCGGAAGGAGACGGATGAAATGTGTCCCTCTCCCGTGGAGCGGAGACTCATCAAAAAGCGCAGGGAGCCCGGAGACGTCCCCGATTGGTCGGGATGCGGAATGATGGACGGATTGAATAGCGCCGCGGCTTCAGCCGAGTATTCGTACATGAAGTAAGAACCGATCAAAATCTTTCTTGCTTGCGAAATCTTACTGCCGGCAGGCACATAAGGTTCCAGCTGGCAGAACCTTTCTAAAAGACGCTCGGTCAGGTTCCTGTGGCGGGGAGAAAAATCCGCAAGCACAATGTCTGCGCTGCGCCGGGTATCTTTCTCTTCAAGCTCAAGCGCCCGGTGGATGATTTTGGCGTGCTCTTGTTTTGTCCCGAACCGCAATGGCCGTAAAACGACCCGGTTTTGATCCGGACGGAGAAAGAGTTCGGTCCTCATGGATTTTTTATGGAAGAATGAGTACTTTTTCAGATGCAGCGCCGTTCTTGGAGAAAATACGGGAGGTGTTGAAGGCCGCCATTTCATTTTGGGCTTGCTGCATTTCCGCAAGGGAGAGGAGGAATGCCAGAGTGGATTCAGCTCCCTGATTCTGATTCATGCGATCGACATGAAGCCCGTCCCGGCATCCGCCGCTGTTCGGATCGTAAAGCAAAATGCCCAAATCGTTCCTTCCAAGGAACCAATCAAACGCATGGCGCGCCTGAGCGAACCAGAAGGGGTCGGAAGTGGCCCGGTAGGCCTCGAGACATGCCGACAGCGTCGCATGAGCTTCGATGGGTTGCTGGTCAAAGTTTGCCCGCGGTCCGTTGCGCTTAAAAAATCCGTTTGAGCCGATGGGCCGGAAATATCCTCCCTCTGCAGTCTGGATTTCCATCAACCAGCGGAGAGTTTTAATTCCGATATCGAACGCGTCCTTCCGCTCGGTCCACCGTCCGCTCAAAATCAGCGCGTGTGAAAGTTTGGCGTTCATGTAGGTGACTGAATCCTCAAACCAGGGCCAATCTTTGGTGGAGGAGTTTTCATAAAGTTTCATCAACCTATCCGTGAGAGTATCGCGGACCTGGTTGACCAATCGGTCGCCGGAGAAGCGCCTCAAATATTCGTGAGCGCCGAGCAATGCCAAAGCCCACGCGCGAGGCGAGCTGAACCCGGAGACCGGAGAGATGGCCTGCCCGAAAATCTGCCCGGCCAGAGTTTGAAATCCGGCATTTTTGGACCGTCCGACGCAGGTCCCCAGGGCCCAAAGGGCGCGTCCGCAGCAATCCTCAGATATTTCCTCATCAGACCAGGAGCGGTTGAAGTTCATGCAGTTCCGAAAACGCTTTAGTTTGGGGTCAAACGCATGACGGATGAAAGCGGCATAAGTGGAAGCGGCATTCCGCAGTTGATGGGAATCTTCTCCCAATTCTTCCAGAAGCACTGTTAAAATCAAGGCGCGTGCGTTGTCATCCGTGCAATAGCCGGTGGAAAAATTCGGCACGGTTTGAATGGCGTGTTGAAAGAGACCCGTGGAGTCGGTCATGCGAAAGAGATGGTCCAGTTTTATCTCGGGGAGCTGGATCAGTTGCTGGTCTAAGGTTTTGACAGCGAAGAGTTTGCGTGTATGACTGGCGCGCTCGATCCGCGCCTTTTCAAACGTCTGCATATAGGAACGTGCGACGTTGCTCCAGACCATTTCCCGGCCCATTTCGTAGGCCTTTTTGCGCATGCTGCTGCTGCGGGGTTTATCCCGCAAAAGGCCCGAAACCTCCCGTGCAATAGCATCCGAATCGTTGAAGGGAACCAGGGCCCCGCGATTTTCCGCCAGAAGCTCTTCCGCATACCAGTAAGGCGTTGAGACGATGGCCTTGCCCGCGCCGAAACAGTAGGCGAGCGTGCCGGATACGATCTGTGCTTCATTCAAATAGGGGGTGATATATATATCGGCGGCTTTGATAAACTCTTTCAACTCCTCGATCTTTACAAAACGGTTGTAAAAAATAACATGCTTCTGAATGCCATTTTTTTCGGCTAAAAGTTCCAGACTGAGCCGGTAAACATCTCCCTGTTCACGCACAAGGTGCGGGTGGGTCGCTCCCAAAACAATGTAAACCACATCGGGAAATTCCGCCGCGATTTTGGGGAGAGCGTTGAACACGTTCTCAATACCCTTGTTGGGAGAAAGCAGACCGAACGTCAGCAGGACATGTCTCCCTTCCACGCCGAAAAGATCTTTATGGGAATCGGATTCGACGAACGGGATTTCCGGGATTCCATGGTGGATCATGTCGATTTTTGATTCAGGGGCATGGTAAATATTTTTCAGGAATTCCTTGCCCTTATCCGACATGACGACCAACCGTGTGGACAGCTGAATCAGTTCCTGCATGACGCGCTTTTGATCCGGGTTGGGATGTTTGAGAACGGTGTGGAGAGTGGTTATAATGGGCAGATGCAGTTCGCGCAGCAACGCCAAAATGTGTCCGCCGGCGGGTCCGCCAAAAATGCCGAACTCATGCTGCAGGCAAACCACATCGACATCGCTGATACCCAGGAAATCCGCCGCCCGGTGGTAGGAACCCAGGTCCTGCTCCTCGATTTCAAAGCGGACCTCTTTGGGATAGTCGTAGCCGCCATCAATATCATTTACAGGCACGGCAAAACATTCCACCTTGGGAAACTGAGCGGCGACGGAGGTGCATACGTCTGTTGTAAACGTAGCGATACCGCACTGCCGGGGCAAATAGTTCCCGATAAAGGCAACTTTTCGGATTTCAGAACGCGGTTTCAATTGATTCCGGCGACTTGTGGCAGGTGCCTGACCATTCCACAAAGGTGCGGATTGGAATAGCTGTGAGTCCTTTTATCTTTCATTCGATTTGTCTCCTGTTCTTTCATTGTGCGCCGCAATATTCAAAATAGAAAGAAAGAGCTTTGACAGATATTTACGCAGGTTTTGCTGTTCCATTTTTGTGAGCGGCTTCAGGAATTCTTCTTCAGCTTTTATGATCAGTTTCTGTGCTTTCTGGAAAAGGTCCTTTCCCGAAGAGGTTAAACAGATCAAATAATACCTCCGGTCTTTCGGGTAATCTTCCCGGACAGTGACTCCCTTTTCCTCAAGGTCGTCTATCAGCATGACCATTGTTGCCTGGTCGATCTTGAGCATTTCGCCGAGAGCTCTTTGCGATAAAGGCCCTTCAAAGTGAATGGCCGCAAGTATTCTGTATTGCTTCGGGATGATTTTTAGAGGTTCAAGTATTTCTTCCGTCATTTCCCGGATTTTCTGTGTCGGGCGGTCCATCAGGAATTCATATCGTCCCATCAGACCTGACGGGATTTGACCAAAAGAAGACAGGGTTAAGTTTTCAGTCACTTTCAATGTTTTCACGGGCTCCTAATGGTGCGAATCAACAACGATTTGAATTACTAATAGTTAGTATAACAAATTATTATTGGAGTTGTCAAGTTTTTAGTATCATTCTCTGCTTCGGACGGGCGGCTGTTTGGGTTCCATGCCGGCAGCCGCGAGCTCAGGGTTCTCAAATCCTGCGAACCAGGGTTTAGTCTTGACACAAAAACTGCAGATGGAAAGCATCACCGGAACTTCCACAAGAACGCCTACAACTGCAGCCAAAGCTGCGCCTGACCCGGCCCCGTAAAGCGCGATGGCTGTTGCCACCGCAAGCTCGAAAAAGTTGGACGCGCCAATCAATGCGCCTGGAGCGGCAATTCCGTAGGGCACTTTCATTATGCGCATCAATCCGTAAGTGAGTCCTGAATTGAAATAGACCTGCACGATGATTGGGACTGCGATCAAAACAATGTGCAACAACCTGCCGGTGATATTCTCCGCCTGAAACGCGAAGATTGCGATAAGGGTCGCCAGCAGCGCCAGAACTGTGACCGGATGAAAGAGAGGTAAAAACCTGCTGTTGAACCACTCGGCTCCCTTATACTTGAGTAAAAGGGCTCTGCTTGCGCTACCCATGGCAAGGGGCGTCACCACAAATATGAGCACCGAAAACAATACAATAGTGAACGGCACATCGAGACCTGACGCTCCGGCAATCAGGAACTTTACGATGGGCGCGAATAGTACAAGCATGACGAGGTCGTTGACAGTCACTTGTATCAGTGTGTAAGCCGGGTCTCCGTCCGACAAGTACGACCAGACGAAAACCATGGCTGTGCACGGCGCGGCGGCGAGAATGATAACTCCGGCAATGTACTGACCGGCCAGTTCCGGCCCGATCCAGGGCAGGAACAGATGATTGAAAAATATCCATCCCAATAGCGCCATGGAAAAGGGTTTGACCAGCCAGTTGACGATGAGCGTGATTATAAGTCCTTTGGGACGCTTGCCGGCATTCTTGATCGAGGCAAAATCAATTTTCAGCATCATGGGGTAGATCATCAGCCAGATCAGTACGGCGATGGGAATGTTGATATGGCTGTCTCCGCCGAACTCCAGCGAGCGCATCCAGGCAACAGCGCCCGGAAACAGCCGTCCTAATGCAATGCCGAATATCATGCAGAGACCCACCCACCACGTCAGATAGCGCTCGAAGATATTCATTATTTCACCGGTTTCCGCGCTTCGATATTTGCCGAGACTATATAGTTTTCCACTCTGCTGCCCGAAATCCATTTTCTTATAAAATCCTTGCCGTTTCCTTTTGGAGTGATACGGATGTCTTCAAAACCAGCTTCCTTCAGCATTTTTTTCACGTCCTTTATGAGGGAAGCTCCGGCCACGCATCCTGCATGAAGAGACAGGTCGCGGCGGACATTTTCAGGCAGTTCAGCTGTGGCTACGATATCGGATATAGCGACTCTGCCGCCGGATTTAAGCGCGCGGAACATTTCGCTCCAGACTTTCGATTTGTCCGGTGAAAGATTGATGACGCAGTTGGAAATGATTACGTCCGCGATGCCGTCTGCCACCGGGAGATGCTCGATTTCTCCAAGCCGGAACTCTGTATTTTTAAATCCGCCTTTCCGCGCGTTTTCCCGTGCCTTTTCGAGCATTTCATGAGTCATGTCCACGCCGATGACATGACCGGCAGTACCGACTTGGCGTGCCGCGAGGAAACAGTCAATTCCGGCGCCGCTGCCCAAATCAAGAACGGTTTCACCCGGCTTTAAGGCCGCTATTGCCTGGGGGTTTCCGCAGCCGAGACCAAGGTCCGCTCCGTGGGGAAGATTGTCCAGTTCAGACGCCGAATAGCCCAGAACTTCCGACCGGCATGCGCTTGTCCGTGTATCGCTTTTTCCGGCGCAGGAAGCGCCTTCTCCGCAGCAGGATTGTTCGTGTCCCTTTGCAATGTTTCCATACCGCTTACGCACAATTTTCTTTATCCTGTCTTTGGATGGTTGGGACATGGTCTATCTCCTTTTACATCAATATCCGGCTAAGCAGATATGATGGGCAAAAAATATATTCACTTCCGGGCGCGTGGTTTGCAGCATTTCAGCGAAACCAAATCTTTTCGAAGGACGGGAACCTCGTTAAAACACGCGTCCAGACATTCAATCAGGCGGCTGTGGAATCCGGCCTTTGGTTCGGACAAGGAATAGTAGCTCCACAAGCCCTGCTGACGGCCTTTGATGAGACCGGCTCTCTTGAGGTAGGCAAGGTGTCTGGAAACTTTCGATTGTCCCATGCGGAGGATGTCCATGAACTCGCATACGCAGAGTTCTTTCCTCTGGTTCAGGAGATGCAGGATCCTCAGCCGCGACTCGTCGGCAAATGCCCGGAAAATGCTGTCTATCGTCTGTTTTTTCATAACTATATCTGTCTACACAGATATTGTAGCATGCTGCCTGTTCTGTGTCAATCCTTGAAAAGCGGGGGATTGAAAAGGCATCCGGTTATTTGTCATAATCGGATGTGAATCCCAATGGTTGAGAACTCGCCCGAACTGAACAGCCGGCTGGCTGCGGTGATTTTTCTGGACATGGTCGGTTACAGCGCCATGATGTCCAGGAACGCGCCCAAAGCAATGTCATGTATCGGCGAAATCGAAACCATGATACGGTCCTGCCAGCCGGAATTCGAGGGAAAACTGATCAAGATGCTAGGCGATGGCGCGATTGTTCAGTTCCCGACCGGGCTGTCCGCGGTGAATTTCGCGCGGAAGATGCTGGAATTGGTTTCTGCCAGGAATCTGAAAGCGCCGAAACCGGACAGATTCGAACTGCGTATCGGGATTCACCTTGGAGATTTTTACGAAAAGGACGGCGACATATACGGGGACTCGGTCAATATTGCCGCCCGTGTCCAGCCGCTTGCCGATCCGGGCGGTATTGCGATGACCGGCACGGTTTATTCACAGATAAAGAACCAGATGAGCGTCCGGGGAGCTTTGATGCCGCCGGTAAAACTTAAGAACATTCCGGAGAGGATGAAAATATTTTTAATCCCGCCGGCGGACACATCTTACAGTCTGTGGAAAATACGAAGGCGCGCTGCCGCTGCTCCGATCGGGTGGGGCGCAGCCATAACTGTATGCATTGCTGTGTCTGCCTGGCTGTACTTTCAGAAACCGTGGGAACCTGTCCGGCTAGGACTGCTCTATGTCCGCGCTCCGGCTCAAAACACGGGTATTGACGAGAACAGGGCGATGGCGCGGGAGCTGGAAGAAGAAATGAACCAGCAGTTTTCATCTTTGCCGGAAATTCAGTGGGTGACACGTGCGGGTGTGCTGGACCTCTTTTCGCAGGAAGGGATAGAAGACCCCGAAGCTATTGAACGCATGGAGACCAAAGCTTGTAAAGCGGCGCGGAGAGGGGGGCTGTCATACAGTCTGGTCTGCTCTATCGAGCCCGCGGGTAAGGGGCATTGGCGTCTCAACTCAAAAATTGTCTGCACCAAGATACGTTCCGTGGTCGGTTCGTTCGTGTCGGAAGGGAATGACACAAAGAAAATGACGCACGACCTTGTAGATCAATTCAAAGTTTGGCTGAAATCCATATAGTGCAGTAGCCCGGATTTTTCATTGGTGAAATCCTCACCCCATCCCTCTCCTTTCCAAGGAGAGGGAGTCCCAACTGAAAGGTTTAGAGGCACGATTTTTAGGGTAACTTCACCTGGGAGGAATGTTTAATGGCGATGAAGGTGATGGGGTATGCGGCGATGTCTGCCAGGGATAAGGTGGCGCCTTTCCGGTTTGAACGGCGCGATGCGCAGGTTGATGATGTGGTTATCAAAATCCTTTACTGCGGGATTTGTCACTCGGATTTGCACCAGGTGCGCGATGACTGGGGCGGGAGTATTTATCCGATGGTGCCGGGTCATGAAATTGTCGGGATTGTGGAAAGCGTTGGGCCAAAGGTGAATCGTTTCAAAAAAGGCGACCGTGTCGGGGTCGGGTGTATGGTGGATTCCTGTCAGGTTTGTGATGCCTGTAAAAAGGGGCTGGAACAGTATTGCGATGAGTGGCCGACGTTCACCTATAATGCGGTGGACCGGCGCGACCAGATGCCTACTTTCGGGGGGTATTCGGAAAAGATCGTGGTGCCGGAAAAATTTGCGGTGAAAATTCCCGACGGGTTGGACATGAAAGGGGCTGCTCCTCTGCTGTGCGCAGGGATTACGACCTGGTCGCCGCTCTGTCATTGGAAGGTGAAGAAGTGGAGCGAGATTGCGGTGATTGGGTTGGGCGGGCTCGGTCACATGGCGCTGAAACTGGGTAAATCGCTGGGCGCAAAGGTGACGTTGTTTTCGCGTTCGCCGGGCAAGGAAAAGGATGCGAGGCGTTTGGGCGCTGACGATGTGGTGATTTCTACTGACGAGAAACAGATGTCGCGGGTGAAGAACAGGTTTGAGCTGATCATTGACACAGTGCCGTGCGCGCATGATATCAATCCGTATGCTCCGGCAATGGCGGTGGGCGGGACACTGGTGATGGTTGGCTTTCTCGGCGGGCTGGTACCTCCGGTGGAGACGGTTCCTTTGATTATGGGGCGCAAGTCAGTGGCAGGGTATGTGATTGGCGGTATTGCGGAAACGCAGGAGATGCTGGACTATTGCGGGAAGCAGGGGATTGTTTCGGATGTTGAGGTGATTAAGATTCAGGATGTGAACGAGGCGTACGAACGGATGCTGAGGAGTGATGTGAAGTACAGATTTGTGATTGATATGGGGTCGCTTACTTCGACTTCATGACCCAGACACCATCCCATTCGCCTTCGGGCGGATTATTTTTAAGCTGGGTACAGCGGTCAATGTAAGTTTGGGATAGTTTGTCGTTGGGGTTCAGTTTCAGCACTTCGCTGAAGGAACTGATGGCTTTGTCCCACTTTGCAGCGCGGTAGTATTCGCGTCCTCCCTTGAAATGCGAGACCACTTCCATTAAATTCGGGAAAGATTCCTCCGTGTGATAATCGAGGACTTCGTATATTTGAACGGGCTCGGTTTTGCCTTTCACGATTACCTGGTCAATGTCTCGGACGCGATAGGTGCCGCGCAGTTTTTTGGCGGTGAACTCGCTGATGATGATGTGCGCGGAATATTGTTTGCATGCGCTTTCCAGACGCGCGGCCAGGTTGACTCCGTCTCCGATCACGGTGTAATCCATTCTTTTGGCTGACCCGATATTGCCGGACACCACGGTGTCGGTGTTTATGCCGATACCGATATCGATGGGTTTTTTGCCGGCGTCCGTGCGGCTCTTGTTGAAAGTGCGGAGCGTGGTGATCATGGATATAGCGGTGCGCACGGCGCGGTCTTCATCATCGTCGTGAGCAAGAGGTATGCCGAACGCGGCCATGATGGCGTCTCCGATGAATTTGTCGAGCATGCCGCCCTCGTGCTGGATGCAGTCCACCATGAGGGTGAAGTATTCGTTGAGCAGGAGTACAGTGCCCTGCGCGCCGAGTTCCTCGGTAAGAGTGGTAAAACTGCGCACATCCGAGAACAGGACAGAGGCCACGGTACTGCGTCCGCCGAGCATGCCTTCGCCGCCGGCCATGACTTTTTCCGCGATGTCGGGGTCCATGTAGCGGGACATGGTAGACTTCATGCGCTTTTCATTTGAGATGTCTTCGAGCATGATCATGGTGCCGAGTTTTTTATTTTCCACGCTGAGCAGGGGCAGGATAGTCACGTTTGCGGAACGGGTCTCTTCGCCGAATTTCAGCTGGGCGTCCATGAGAATCTCTGATTTCTGCGTTTCCTCGACTTTTTTTATTTTGGGAATCAGCCAGGCGTTGCTGTCGACGAAAAACTCCTCCACCTTTTTGGCAAGGACATCGCCGTGGGAAACTTTCATGATCTGCTGTGCGGCGCGGTTGCAGGTGACGATTTTTTCGTCTTCGTCCAATGTGATGACACCGTTGGACATACTCTCGAGCATGCTTTCGCTGTAGTTCTTCATGTTCTGGACATCGTTGAACAGCTTGGCATTTTCGAGGGCTACGGACACCTGGGCGGTGAAGGCCTTGAGACGGGACTCGTCCTCGTCGGTGAAAAGGCCGCCTTTCTTGTTGAGCACTTGTGTGACGCCGATGGTCTTGCCCTTTTTGTTGACGATGGGCACGCAGAGTATTGAACGGGTGAAGTATCCGGTCTTTTTGTCAAAGGCGGGATTGAAGCGCAAATCGGCGTACGCGTAGGGTATGTTGACAGTCTGTCCGCTGGTGAACACGTTGCCCGCGATGCCGATATGGTTGGGAAAACGGATGTTGACCAAATCAAGACCCTGCCCCACCACGGACCAGAGTTCGCGGGACTTTTCGTCGTTGAGAAAGAGGGTGGAGCGTTCGGCGTTCAGCATGCGGGTGGCTTCGGCCATGACTCTTTGCAGGAGCATGTTGAGGTCGAGTTCGTTGGTGATTTCAGAAACCAGTTCGAGGAATTTCAGTTCCTGTTTGCGGGATGATTCGACTCTTTCGATGAGCTGAGCGGTCTGGAGCGTGATGGCGGCCTGAGTGGTCATGGCTTCCAGAAGGTTCAGGTCCTCGTCGGTGAACGCGCCGGCTTTTTTGTTGAGGACCTGGGCCACGCCGATGATTTCGCCTTTGACTGTTTTGACAGGCGCGCAGAGGATGCTCTTGGTGACGAATCCGGTGTGCTCGTCTATGGACCGGTTGAAAAATTTGTTGCTGTAGGCGTCGTGGATGATCATGCCCTGTCCGTGGGTGAAGACCTGTCCGGCTACGCCTGAATTGTTGAGAATCCTGATTTCGCGCTGGTAGTTGCCCTGCAGGATACGTGAATAGAGTTCGCCGGTGCGGCCGTCGTTCAAAAACAGACTGCCCCGTTCGGCGCCGATTTCTGTGGTGGTTATTTCGACCAGGGTCTTGAGGACTTCGTCGAGAGTTTCCTTGGCCGCGACTCTTCTGGAGATATTGAGGAGTATCTCGGCGTGGTGGAGTCTCTGGTCGAGAACCTCTGCGCTACTTGCCATTATGACCCTCGAGTTTTTCTCTAAGCATTGCGATGGTCTGTTTAAGCTGGGTGATCTCATTCTGCATGGCCTGTTTTGATTCCTGGATTTTTTCCTCGAACTTTATCATGTTGCCGGTCATGGTATCGCGCTGGGCGCTGATGGTGTTCTTGTATTGAGTGATATCGTTTGTGAGCAATGCTTTGGTCTGCTGGACACTTTCATCTTTTTCGGCTTGTTTCTTTTCGATTTCGTTGCGGAGAGCGGTGATGGTGTCTTTGAGCTGGGAGATTTCGTCATTGGCCAGGGCAACGGCGCGTTGGACGCTTTCTTCCTTGTCAATCTGCATGCGCTGGAGTTTGTCTTCAAGCATGCGGATGCTGCCCTGCTGAGGGGGCGAAGCCGGAACTGTTTCAGAATCAAGGATAACGGGAGGGTGATTCTTGTCCAGTGTGATTTCCATATCCTGCCGGACGGCGAAACATTTTACCGCGAGTTTTTGTTCCTTTACAATGTTGCGGCAATGGACTACGATTTCGTCCAGTTTTTCGTCGGTGGTGTCCTGGTTGTGATGGAAGAGACCGAATTGTTTTGCGCCGGCTTTTGCGGCAAGTTCAAGCGCGTCTTTGTAAACGCTGTGTCCCCACCCTTTGGTGATTTTGTAGTCCTGTTCGGTATATTGAGCGTCGTGGATGAGCAGGTCGGCGTTTGCACAGAATTTGACATAGTCGTCGAAATCGAGACCGCCGGGATGTTTAAGGGTCAATTCGTTGTCTGTCATAAAGACAAAAGAGCTGCCGTCTTCGGTGAACTTGAAGCCGAGACCCTGGTTCGGATGGCTGAGCCATGTCGGGGTGATGGTCATGGTGCCGATTTTGAAACTGTCTGTGCTTACGGGATGATACTTGAAGTCAGCTTTGAGATCTTCGAACGCGACGGGGAAATAGGGGTGAATGAGCAAAGAGGAGATCATCTCTTTGAGTGAATCTTTGGAAAATGGGTTGCCGTAGATATTGAGCTGTGTTTCCGGAAAGTACAGTGGCTTGAAGAAAGGGAATCCCTGGACATGGTCCCAGTGGGCGTGGGTGAACAGGACATTGATATTCTTCTTTTTTTCTATGAGCAGGCGGTCGCCGAGCCGTCTTATTCCGGTGCCGGTGTCAATGATGATGATGTCGTCGTTCTTTGAGCGGACCTCGACGCAGGTGGTGTCTCCGCCGTACTTCACGTACTCTTTGCCGGATACGGGTATGGAACCCCGTGTTCCCCAGAATCTAATTATCATGGGAATATTTCCGGCACATCTGTGGGCGATTTTTTGCGGTCTGAATCATAATCAATCATTCATGTCCTGAATTCTGGCGAAGCGGCGCAATCAGCCAGGGTTTTGACGATGTTAACAATTTCATAAATGGAGGCGGAACAATAGATAGAATATCTAAAAATGAGGCGCGAATCAACAGGCCGGGGCAAATCAAATGGTGGGCTGTGGGCATCTATGCCGGTTCTGATTTTTCGGCGAATTGGCGGGCTGCGAGACACCATTCAATTTCATCGGCCAGCCAGTTGCCGAAAACCCAATCGTCGCCGATGTCTTTTGCATCAAGCACGGACTTGTCTGAAAATGTGTGCGTCTGTGCGGCTCCGGACTGCAGGGCTTTCTGTTTTTCGCGTGCAGGGAGACGCAGTGCGTAGACATGCGAACCGACTGCAAATCCAAAGACGATGCCGGACGCCGGATGGACCAGCGCGGGGGTGCCGTAGACTATCCAGCGGCAATCTGAGGGGAGTTTGACGGTAATTTCGTCCCACAATCTGGCAACAATGTCCGGATGTGTGCCGAGACCGTAGTATGGGTCTGCAACGCTGTCCGGCGGGATGGACGGCGGATTCGATGAACCTTTCCGCAGCAGTTTCAGGTAATGAAAGAGTTTCACATTTGAGGGATGCCTGAGATCTATTTTCATAGGGTTCAATTTGGGTTTGATGCGATTCCATATTATAGCAATATTGCCGGTGCGGGCGGCTGGCGGGGTTATTTGGTATAATCATTAATAGAGTCCGGGTTGAGGTTCGGCATTGCTCCGATTGGGATTCCATCCATTATTTACTTCTTATAAAACTGAGGGTTTAGCCGTTGCTATGGTTAGCGGGCGGTATGTTATTGTGAAAGGATATTATGGTTAAGAAAAAGATGTGGGCATCGCTTCAACGGGACGCGCGGCTGCTGAACGAGCCGGAGAATAAGCGCGTTTCATTTTTGATCGGGCGATTTTTGAACCGGGACTTGAACTGGCTGAAATTCAATGACCGTGTGCTGGAAGAGGCGGCGGACCCGTCGGTGCCGCTGCTGGAACGGCTGGACTTTTGCGGGATTTTCAGTTCGAATCTGGACGAATTTTTTATGGTGCGGATGGCGTTGATTTCGCGGCTGGCGCGGAGATATAAACGGTTCAACTTTCCGGACGGACTGAACGCGCGGCGGCTTTTGGAGCTTATCCGCGAGCATGTGCTGAGACAAAAAGCGCGTCAGGCGGAAACTCTGGACAATGTGTTGGCCGGGTTGTCTGAAAAGGGTGTGACGGTGAAGTACCGGTTCGAGTCGGACACTTCCTGGGACGAGATTATCCGCAAGAATCTGCCGGAAATAGAGTTCAGTATCCGACGGTCGGATGAATCTTTGCCGCCGCTGGACGAATCGGGGATTTATGTTTTTGTGCGGTTCCTGCGCGAAATTGCAATCCTTAAAATGAAGGGGCGGAGTAAGCGGCTGATGCAGCTGCCCTCGCAAAAAGGGGAGCACAGGTTTGTGCTGATGGACCGGTGGCTGGCGGCGCGAGCGCACGAATTTTTTCCCAACCGTAAAGTGGTGGAATCTTTTTGTTTCAAACTTTTGCGCGATGCGGATTTGCGTTACCAGTCGGAAGATGATGACGATGACTTGGAAGAGCAGGTGGTGAAGGCAGTGCAGAGACGGACGCGGGCGCGGATTGTGCGTCTGGAAGTGGACTCGTCGTCTTATTCCGAAGGGGCGATTTATTTGTCGAGCAAGCTGGGGCTGGACTCGTCCGCGATTTACCGGTTTGACCTGCCGCTGGATTTGCGAACGCTGGGGAGGATAAAGGCGCTGGTTCCGAACGAGGAGTTACGTTATCCATCCGTTCAGCCGAGGATGCCGGAACTCTTTAGAGAAAATCCTGATATATTCAATCTGATTACACAGCGGGACTTTTTGCTGCATCATCCGTATGATTCATTTGACGCGGTGATCAAGTTCATCCGGCAAGCGGCGACAGATGCGGATGTGACGGAGATTTACCACATGTTGTACCGCACCAGCCGGGTGTCGCCGGTGATGGAAGCTTTGAGAGAGGCGGCCAAGCGGGGCAAGAAGGTGACGGTCTACGTCGAGATTAAGGCGCGGTTTGACGAGATGAACAATGTGCGATGGGCCGCGGACCTGAGAAAGGCCGGGGTGCGTGTGGTGCGTCCGTTCAGCGGGTTCAAGGTGCACAGCAAGGTGACGCAGGTAATCCGCAAAGAGCAAGGGCAGCCGGTGAGTTATCTGCATCTGGGTACGGGGAACTACAATGAAGAGACGGCGCGTCAGTACACGGACCTGGGACTGCTGACAAAGGACCCGGTGTTGGGCGAGGAATGCAGGATGTATTTCAGGATGTTGACGCACGCGGACCAGCCGTTTGATTTCAAAGAGATGATGGTGGCTCCGGACAATCTGAAAAAGCGGATTTTGGGATTGATCCAGGGCGAGATCAATGTGCAAAAACATGGCGGGCGGGGGCATGTGATTGCAAAGATGAATGCTCTGGGCGACTCGGAAATCATTGACGCGCTATACAATGCGTCAAGGGAAGGGGTGAAGGTGGACCTGATTGTGCGCGGCACGTGCTGTCTGCGTCCGGGTATTCAAGGGGTGAGCGAAAATATCACGGTGCGGAGTATTGTGGACCGGTATCTGGAACACAGCCGCATCTATTATTTCCGCGCGGGCGGTGAGGGAAAACTGTTTTTGTCCAGCGCGGATTGGCGCTCGCGCAATTTTCACCGGAGGTTCGAGACGGCTTTCCCGGTCAAGGACCCTTCCATCAAAAAATATATTCACGATGTGATTTTGAAGTGCAGTCTGTCGGATAATGTGAAGGCCTCGATATTGCAGTCGGACGGAAGTTATGTCCGCGCTCAGCGGCGAACAGGGGAAAAGGCGGTGCGGTCTCAGCTGGTTTTTGAGGAAATGATCAGGAACAACGAAAGAGGGCAGGAGAAAAAAGAGCCGGCGCGGACCTGAAATCGAGGTCTGTTTTTCAGCGGGGATTTATTTTCGTTTGAAACGCGGGATGAAGAATGAACCGCAGCGGTGGTACTTGTCCATGTGTTCTTCCGGCATATCGAATTTTTTGGCAAGTTTCCGGTCGAAATCCGCGACGTGTTCCAGGTGTTCCAGTTTTTTGCCGAGGGAAGAGTCGTCCGACTTGATTTCATTTTCGTATTCGCAGAAGGTTGAGAGTGGGTGGATGCCGGCGCTGCCGATGTGGAACGAATAGATGCGGTCGAGGGAAGGTTCCATGTAGGTCTTGCCAAGGTCCACGAGAAATTTTTCTTTTCTGTAGATTGCGATAAAAACGCCGCGGCTGATTTTGCGGACAATGCCTTTGCTCAGGTGCAGGTTCATGGCTTCTGCCATTTCGTGCGGGACGTGCTCGATTAAAATATGGCGGATGTCTTTTTCATTGAACCGGACGATATCGTGATGACTTTCCTCGAGCACAACATCGTAGAGCCGGCCGCTGGAAAATTCTGACCGGAAGAGGACTCCGTGTTCGCGGAATCCGGGTCCTTTATATTGCAGATAGATTCTGGAACCGTTGTTCTTGTACCGCACGCGCAGACTCGCTCCTTTTTTGAAGAGGTCCATGTCGGGAGTGTCCAGGTACTGGTCGAAGAAAAAAGCGTTTTTCTGGTGACGCACGTTTTTCATTTCTGACAAGTGGCGATAGAGACTTTTGAATTCTTCGGAGAGGACGCGGCGTTTGCTTTCGATTTCAACCAGCCGTTCGTCGCGGATTTGCAGACGTTTGCAGATGGCTTTGATTTTGCGGTTCATTGTGATATTCTATAAACAAATCAGGATAATCTCAATCAGGAGGGACATTCATGCAATTGCTCGTGGTGCGTCACGCGATCGCCGAGGACCAGGAGAAGTTTGCTGTTTCAAAGAAACCGGACACGGAACGGCCTCTGACTAAAGAAGGGGTCAGGAAGATGAAGAAGGCGTCGAAGGGTCTTTGCGAGATTGTGCCGAGGATAGATGAGCTGGCGACGAGCCCGTGGAAAAGAGCTGTGCAGACTGCGGAGATTTTGGCTGAGTGTTATGGAGTCAGGCCCAGGCCAGCGGCTGAACTGGCGGGCAATGAAGACCCGGAATCTTTGCTCCCGTGGTTGCAGCAGCAGCCAGCCAGGGACGT
>CAYHWZ010000010.1:0-18576 GCA_964359975.1 uncultured Elusimicrobia bacterium
AACGCGCCGAACATTATTACCGCACCGCCCGCCGCGCGCTCACACGCGAAGACCGGCCAACCCTCATCGCAGCCGAAGTCATGTGCGCCGTCTATCATGCCATTTTGGCCAAAATCCGTTCGCAGCCCGCGCGCGTGCTCAACGGTAAAGTCCGTCTCGCAAAACCCGAGATGTGTCTGCGCATCCTGCAGGGATGGCTCACTAACAAACTGATGATATGAATAATAAAAGCGTACTTGTGACAGGCGGAGGTTGGGCCGGCATTTCCGCGGCTGTTGACCTTGCGGACAGAGGTTTCAAAGTCACTCTGCTGGAACAGTCCACCAAACTCGGCGGTCGCGCATCTTCCTTTACCGACGACAAAACAGGCGACACGCTCGACAACGGCCAGCATCTTTTCATGGGCTGTTACACTTCCACCATCCGCCTGCTCCGCAAACTCGGCACACTGAACCTGCTGAAATTCCAGAAAGGCCTGCAAGTGGAGTTCGTAGACCAAGCCGCACAATTTTATGCGCTGAAATGTCTGCCCCTGCCCGCCCCCTTGCACCTCTTTAGCGGAATACTCCGGCTCGGCACTCTTTCCCCGTCGGAAAAGCTGAAAATGGTCCGCGTGTGGCGCGCGCTCCGCAAAGGTTCCGCGCCCGGCAAAACCGTGACAGAATGGCTCACCGCTCTCGGTCAATCCGAAAAGTCACAGCGCCATTTGTGGGACCTCATCACTCTTGCAACGCTCAACGAACAGCCCAATCTCGCCGAAGCAGACGCGCTCATCACTGTACTGAAAGAAGCATTTTTTTCTTCACCGGAAAAATCGCAGATGGCCATGTCCACCGTCGGGCTCAGCGATCTCTGCGGTCCGCCTGCAGAAAAGTTCATCCAATCGCGCGGCGGCTCAGTCCAAACCAACAAACTCGTCAAACGCATCCAGGCCGTCGGTGACCAGGTGCGCGGCATCGTGATGAGAGACGGGTCCACTCTCGTGGCGGATTATTATATCTCAGCAGTCCCGTTCTTCGTGCTGAAAAATCTACTCCCCGGCGAACAGTCCCGCAGCGAATTTTTCGCCGGTCTGCACCAGCTCAAATCCTCCATGATACTTTCAATCTCTCTCTGGTTCGACCGCCGCGTCATAGACAAAGATTTCGTCGGTATGCTCGACACCAAAACCCATTGGCTGTTCAACAAAGGACGCCTCCTGGGCCGCAGCAAGGAGGGGGACTACCTCGCGCTTGTCATCAGCGGCGCACAGGAACACGCGGAAAAAACCAACGAACAAATTCTGGAACTGTGCCTCGGCGAACTGCGTAAAGCATTCCCGTCCTGCGCAAACGCAACTCTCAAACATTCTCTCGTAGTCAGGGAAAAAAACGCCACGCTCTCGCCCAGACCCGGATACAATCAGTGGCGCCCGTCACAGCGCACGCCCCTGCACAACTTTTTCCTCGCCGGCGACTGGACTGCAACCGGTCTGCCCGCCACCATCGAGTCCGCCGTGCTCAGCGGCGCAAAAGCCGCGGCGCTGGTCCCATGAAAATCGTCCGCCAAATCGCTCAATTGCGCAAAATCATCCACGCCTCCAAATCGCGCGGTACCGTCGGTCTCGTCCCTACCATGGGAGACCTCCACGAAGGTCATCTCTCCCTCATCCGTAAATCCAAAAAAGAAAACCGCGTCACCATCGTCACCATTTTCGTCAACCCCATGCAGTTCGACAAGAAAAAAGATTTTGCAATGTATCATAGAAACACTGTCTCCGACACGAACATTGCATCGAAAGCCGGCGTGGACATTGTCTTTGTCCCGTCCGCGCGCGAAATCTATCCGCCTGATTTCCAAACCGGTATCCAGGTCAAACGTCTGGCAAAACATCTGTGCGGACCCGGCAGACCCGGCCATTTCGAAGGAGTGGCCGCCATTGTGCTGAAACTGTTCAACCTCACGCAACCGGACAGAGCGTACTTCGGCATGAAAGATTACCAGCAGCTTCGCGTCATCACACAGCTTGTCAAAGACCTCAACCTCGACCTCAAAATCATCCCCTGCCCAACGGTGCGCGAACCAAGCGGTCTCGCCCTGTCATCGAGGAACCGGCGTCTGCCGCCCGACGCGTTGGTCCGTGCCGCCTCCATCTACGCTGCTTTACAGTCTGCCGGTGATTTGCTAAAATCTAAAAATCATATTCCTATGAAAAAATCCGACCTCCAACGCGTTTTTAGCAACCGGCTGGACCTTGCTCCCCGCGACCATGTGGAATATTTCGACGCCGTGCACCCGCTCACACTCGAACCCATGAAAACCGTCGCCGCGCCCGCGCTCCTTGCATGCGCAGTCTGGATCAGCGGCGCCCGTCTCATAGACAATCTCCTGGCCGCGCGCTGACATGTTCCGCAGATCCTTTTTCGTCAAACCGTCGCTCCAGTTCAAGTACCTCGCCATGTCGCTCCTGCTTACGCTCGTGTCCACCGGCATCGTGTACCTCACGCTCAACCATATTTTGTTCACATCCGAACGGCTCATGGAACTCTCCACATTTGAAATTGAAATGTTCCAGAAACAGTTCCGCATGGGATTCGTCTGGGTCGCAGCCATACTGATGGTATTGTTCGGAGTGGAAAGTCTCCTGCGTTTTCATAAACTCGTCGGCCCGCTTTACGTCGTGGAAAAAATCGTGAACACTATCGCAGGCGGCGACCTCACCCAGACTTTTCACCTGCGCAAACATGACGAACTGCAAGACCTCGTGTCCGAACTGATCGTTATGCAGACCAATCTCCGAAACGGTGTCGCCGCTGACCGCAAACTCATCAAATCTGTCAATGACAAGCTGGCACAGATTCAGCAAAGTACCGCGCAGGGAGCTTCACCGGAAAGTCTCGCCAAAGACCTGGAATCCGTCCGGCAGGACATCGCCCAAATCACCTCGCAGTTCAAGATTTAAAGCCGTGAACCGTCCGGACATTCTGGTCATCGGCAGCGGTATTGCAGGACTCACCTTCGCCATCAAAGCCGCAGCCAAACATACCGTTTACATCGTCACCAAACGCGAACTCGAAGAATCCAACACCAACTACTCTCAGGGCGGTATCGCCGCAGTCATTTCAAAAACCGATTCAGTGGACAGTCACGTAGCCGACACTCTCAGCGCAGGAGGCGGACTCTGCGACGAACAAATCGTGCGCGATATCTGCGAACAAGGACCGGACCTCATCCGCGAACTGCAAAAGTGGGGCGTTGCATTTTCCCTTTCGGAAGACGAAAAATATTTTGAGCTTGGACTCGAAGGCGGTCACTCGCACCGCCGCATCCTGCACGTAGGCGACATCACAGGCCGCGAAGTCCAGCGCATCCTCTGCGCCGCCGCGCGCAAAAACCCGCGCATCAAGATTTTCGAAAACCATATCGCCATTGACCTTATCACCCAGCGCAAACTGAACACCGAATCCGGCCCTGACCAGTGCCTCGGCGCGTATGTCCTCGATATAAAGAACCAGCGCGTGGAAAAGTTCCTCGCCGGAGCTACTGTCCTTGCCACCGGCGGCGCGGGAAAAGTTTACCTCTATACCACCAACCCCGACATTGCCACCGGCGACGGGATTGCCATGTCATACCGCGCCGGAGCCGCAGTCTCAAATTTAGAATTCGTCCAGTTCCACCCTACATGCCTGTACCACCCGAAAGCAAAATCATTTTTAATTTCCGAAGCTGTGCGCGGCGAAGGGGGGAAACTCCTGCTGGCCGACGGCAAAACGTTCATGGAAAAACATCACCCGCTCAAAGAGCTCGCGCCCAGAGATATCGTGGCCCGCGCCATAGACTTTGAACTGAAAAAGTCCGGACAAGAGTGCGCCTATCTCGACATCAGCCACCGCGGCCCCGACTTTGTGAAAAAACGGTTCCCCAACCTGTACCGCACCTGCAAAACTTTCGGATACGACATGACCAAACAGCCCCTGCCCGTGGTCCCGGCCGCGCACTATTTCTGCGGAGGAGTGAAGACCGCGCTCGACGGTCAGACCAGTATCCCCGGCCTGTTCGTTATCGGCGAAACCGCATGTACCGGTCTGCACGGAGCCAACCGTCTCGCGTCCAATTCATTGCTTGAAGGGCTCGTCATGGCGCACCAGTGCTCCCTCTCCGTCGAACAGGCCATCCTCACCGGAAAATCCGTCCCACCCGCAAAAATCCCGGACTGGAATCCCGGCAACGCGCGAAACCCCGACGAACAAGTCGTCATCGCGCAAAACTGGGACGAAATCCGCCGGGTAATGTGGAATTATGTGGGAATCGTGCGCACCGACAAACGTCTCGAACGCGCCTTGCGAAGAATAGAATTGCTCCAGCAGGAAATCCAGGACTATTATTGGAACTTCATTATTACGTCGGACCTGATCGAACTGCGCAACCTCGCGCTCGTAGCCGAATGCGTCGTACGCTGCGCCCTCGACCGCAAAGAATCGCGCGGCCTCCACTACACCCTAGACTATCCCGACCTCACCATCCCTGAAAACACACACTTAATGAAACAAGATTTCGCATCCCTCCCCCTGGCGTGTCCGCCGAAGAGGCGGGACGGGGGAGGATAGGTGGGGGTGAAAACAGCCACTCCACCGAAAAACTTTTGCCCTCCGTCATTCCCGCGAAAGCGGGAATCCATCTATCCCTTCCGCACCCCGCACACAACCAAATGATCATTCACCATCCCCGCCGCCTGCATATACGCATAACAAATCGTGCTCCCCACAAACGTAAACCCGCGCATTTTTAACTCCGCACTCATAGCATCCGATTCCGCAGACCGCGCCGGCAGTTCGCGCACAGATCTCCATTTATTCTGCACCGTCTTAAACCCCGTGAACCGCCAGACAAATTTATCAAACGAACCAAACTCTTTCTGCACCTCCAAAAACGCCCGCGCATTTTTCACCGTACCGGCAATTTTCAGCCGGTTACGTATAATCCCCGCGTCGCCGAGGAGCGCCCGGATTTTTTTACCGTCGTACCGGGCAATCCGTTTCGGGTCAAACCCGCTGAACGCCCGCCGGAAATTCTCCCGCTTATGCAGCACAGTCCTCCAGCTGAGCCCTGCCTGAAACGCGTCGAGCACCAGATATTCAAAATGCCGCGCATCATCATGCACCGCCCTCCCCCACTCATTATCGTGATAAGCGGCCATAAGAGCATCCCCGCCCGTAGGCCAACAAGTCCCGGAAACAATTTTAGACATAGCACCCAGTATAACTTATCTCGCCCTCGCTCTTCAACCCCGCATAACTGTCCCGTCTATATACTTCCCTTCCCCCCTTGAGGGGGAAGGATAGGATGGGGGGGGTGCTCCACTTGACGAAGAAATCCCTGCCCTCTTGACGCCAATATTAAAGTATGTTATATTGACAATGTATTATATCAGTCATATGTATTACTTTTATGTACTATATACCCATACTGTTCCAGTAGGAGGCCGCAGATGATCAGCACATCCACCATTAAAGGACAAATCGTAATACCTTCACCGATCCGCCGGATGTTCGGGATAAAAAAAGGTACCCGCATCCAGATCGATACCGATGAAAAAGCGCATCACATCATCCTGACACCCATTACCCGCGACTATATCTTCAGTCTCAGGGGAAAGTACAAGGGCAAGGGACTCATGAAAGCACTGATGGATGAAAGACGAAAGGAACGCGAACTCTAATGACACGTAAACCCAAAGCTATTGTGCTGGACTCCTGGGCTGTCATTGCGTATTTGAGCGATGAAATTGCCGGGGAAAAAGTGGCGGAAATCATGTCCGAGGCGCATGAAAATCAGGTCCCGCTTAAGATGTCCGTTCTGAACGCAGGCGAAGTGTGGTATTCTGTTGCACGTCAAACATCCGCGCATGAAGCCGACCAGGTTATTGATGAATTACGTGAGATGGGTATTGAGCTTGTGGATGCTGATTGGCGCCTGACCCGTACCGCAGCATCGTACAAGTCAAACCGCAAAATGTCCTACGCTGATTGTTTTGCAGCGGCACTGGCAAAACAGGAAAATGCGCCCCTCGCAACAGGCGACAAGGAGTTCAAGGAAGTGGGAGACGAAATCAAGGTGCTATGGTTGCCGGACAATAAGATGGGGTAGAGGTGCAAACGCGGCAAATAGTTAGACTCAATTATGAATGCCTCTCCCAACTGAAATAGAGATAACTGCGAAATATCCCTTCACTTTAAGTCAAGACACTGTTGAACCGCCGGGCGTATCTTTTGTAGAATAACTGTACATGAAACTCTCCGAAATTCAAGCTAAAAAAGTGCTCGCCAATTTCCAAATTCCGGTTCCAAAAAACGGCGGAAGCGTGAGTCATGTCAAAGAACTCCCCGCAGCAATAAAGCGCGCCGGGCCCGGTCCATGGCTCATCAAAGCGCAAGTTCTCACCGGCGGACGCGGCAAAGCCGGCGGCATCCAGCTTGCAAAAAATTATAAACAAGCCAAAGAAATCGTCGAGCGCATGCTCGGCATGAAACTTGTCACGCACCAGACCGGTCCCGACGGTATCATCGTGAAGAGCGTGCTCGTCGAAAAACCCGCCAAGATTCAGAAAGAACTCTATTTCAGCGTTACCATGAACCGCAAACTCGCCTGCCCCGTTGTCATCGCGTCCGCGGAAGGCGGCATGGAAATCGAAACTCTCGCGCAGTCCGCGCCGGACAAAATCACCATCATGCGTATCCACCCGCTCACAGGTCTCAAACCTTTTCAGGCGCGCGAACTTCTTTTCAAACTCAACATCTTCGACGCAGACTCCAAGAAAAATGCCCGCCGCACCAAACTTTTGCAGGACTGTGTCACCGCATTTCTGAAATCCGACGCATCGCTCATTGAAATCAACCCGCTCGCGCTCACTTCGTCCGGAGAACTCCTCTGCCTCGACGCAAAAATCGTCATTGACGACAGCGCGCTCTACCGTCATCCGGAACTGAAAGAATTCGAAAATCCCGCGTCGCTCTCCCCGGCTGAAAGGCAAGCGCAAAAAGCCGGCATCTCCTATGTCCCGCTCACGGGTCAGATCGGATGTATGGTCAACGGAGCAGGCCTTGCCATGGCCACTATGGACATCATCAAACAGCACGGCGGCGAACCGGCCAATTTCCTCGACGTGGGCGGCGGCGCGAATGTGGAGCAGGTCACCACCGCGTTCAAAATCATCCTCTCGGACAAAAACGTGCGCGCAATTTTTGTAAATATTTTCGGCGGTATCATGAAATGCGACACCATCGCCCAGGGTATCATCGCCGCAGTCAAACAAATCAAGCTCGCCGTGCCGCTCGTTGTCCGCCTCCAGGGCAACCGCGTGGAAGAAGGCCGCTCTCTGCTCCGTCAGTCCGGCCTCAATATCGTCAGTATAGACGACCTCGCCGACGCCGCAAAAAAAGCCGTGGAGCTTTCACGCGTATGAGCATTCTAATCAACAAAGAAACCCGCGTCATCACTCAGGGTATCACAGGTTCCGCCGGATCGTTCCACACGCGCGCGTGCAAAGAGTACGGCACTCAGGTCGTCGGCGGCACCAGCCCGGGAAAAGGCGGCACCACTTTCGAAGGCACTCCCATTTTTAACACGGTGCGCAGCGCAGTCGAATCTACCGGCGCGGACGCCAGCATGATTTTCGTGCCCGCCCCGTTCGCCGCAGATGCCGTGCTCGAAGCTTGCGACGCCGGTGTCAAACTCATTGTCTGCATCACCGAAGGTATCCCCGCGCTCGATATGGTGAAAGTCAAACTCGCTCTTGAATCAAACCCGCAGGTCCGTCTCATCGGTCCGAATTGTCCCGGCGCGATCACTCCGGAAGAATGTAAAATCGGCATCATGCCCGGATACATTCACAAAAAGATGAGTCAGAATCCCAAGATGGGACAGGTCGGCGTGGTCTCGCGGTCCGGCACTCTCACCTACGAAGCAGTCTACCAGCTCACTCAGCTCGGTATCGGTCAATCCACTGTCGTCGGAATTGGCGGTGATTCTGTGCCCGGCACCGGATTCATCGAAATGCTCGAACTGTTCGAACGCGACCCGGAAACGTCCGCCATTCTCCTGCTCGGCGAAATCGGCGGCAGCGCGGAAGAAGACGCAGCCAAATTTTTTAAGGATAAAATGACCAAACCGCTCATCGCTTTCATCGCCGGGCAGACCGCTCCTCCGGGCAAACGTATGGGTCACGCAGGCGCCATCATCGAGGGAGGTTCCGGCGGCACTGCCCAGGCCAAAATCGCCGCGCTTAAAGAAATGGGCGTGCAAGTTGCACCCTCGCCCGCGGATATCGGCGCCACTGTGCAAAAAGTTTTGCTCTCAAATCCAAAATAGCCATGACTCCCGTCTTCGCTTTCGGCAGACATATCCTCAACCAAATCGAGACCGGTATCACCAAGGAATGGTTCGAAGCTAACGGGCTCGGTTCCTATGCCATGGGCACCATCGTCGGTGCGAACACGCGCCGCTATCATGCTCTTTTTGTCACCACTTCGCCCGACACTCTGCGCCGCAACGTGCTCGTCAACCGCGTCGAAGAATCCGTCCTTATCCACGGCCGCCGCGTGGACTGTTCTTGTCAGGAATATCCCGGCAGTATCTCGCCGCAGGGGCACCTGTACCTGGAAAGTTTCAGTTATGACCCGTACCCTAAATGGGTCTACTGTATCGACGACCTAAAATTTGAAAAATCATTTTTCCTGAGGTCCGGCGAAGAAACCGCTGTGCTGATTTATAAACATCTTGCTGGCCCGCCGGCAAAACTGATCTTGAGACCTTTTTTCTCCTGCCGCGACCACAATACGCTCGCGCGCGAAGACGCACGGTTCAAACAAGCCATAAAAATCGAAGGCAGACAAGTCGCCTGCGCTGTGCCCGGCATCCCGGAATTTTTCGTATCCGCCGACGGACGGCCCGCCGCAGGCGAAGACCAGTGCAAAGTCTATCCCGACGGTTACTGGTACAAAAATCTCGTCTACGCGCACGAAGAAGAACGCGAACTCGATTATCAGGAAGACCTCTTCAGCCCCTGCCAGTTCCACACCGAGTTCGCGCTCGGCGAACAGGCCGCGCTGGTTTTTTCCGACCGCCCGATCCAGCACATCGAACTCGACAAATGGGTGAAACAGGAATGCGCTGCCCGCGAAAAGACCATGGAAAATTTCCCGGTGAAAGGAACCTTCGCCAAACGGTGCGCACTCGCCGCTGACCAGTTTTTCATCCGCGTGAACGGAGAATCGCGCATCATCCGGGGGTATCCCTGGTTCGACGACGCTGTGCGCGAAGCGCTCATGAGTCTGCCTGGTATCGGCATTGCCGCCGGACGGCTCGAAGAATCAAAGTCAATGCTCCTCGCCAGCGCAGCCCTCATCCAAAACGGTCTGCTCCCAAAACGGTTCAGCAGTTCCGACCCGCGCGAATACGATTCCGCCGACAGTTCTTTCTGGTTCATCTGGGCCGCACAAAAATATTGGGAAGCAACCAAAGACATAGAATTTCTCAAACAGATAAAACCGCATGTGGAAAAAATCGTCACCGCATTCCAAAACGGTATCAAGGAAACCGACCCCAAATCCCAGCTCGAAATCCGTATGGACACCGACGGGCTCATCTGGGCCGCGTCCAACCGCTGCGGGCTCACATGGATGAATTCCAAAGCCGGCGACTGGACCGCCACTCCGCGTAAAGGTAAACCGGTCGAACTCCAAGCGCTCTGGTACAACGCGCTCCAGTTCTGCTCGGAAATCTGCCTCAAAATTGACAACAACGATCCCGGCTGGTCCAAACTCGGCGAAAAGGTCCGCGAAAGTTTCAACACTCTTTTCTGGAACTCGCAAAACAATTATCTCTACGATGTCATCGACGGTACTCAGCGCGAAGGTTCTGTCCGGCCAAACGCGCTCTTTGCAATCAGTCTCCCGTACGAAATCCTCCAGACCGACAGATTCAAACCTGTCATGGAAACCGCCTGGCGCACTCTGTATACTTCGTTCGGTCTGCGCACGCTCGCGCACCACGAACCGCACTACCACAGTATCGCGGTCGGCGACGAAAAGCGGCGCATCACTGCCGCGTACAACGGCACTGTGTTCCCGTTCCTCATCGGCCCGTTTCTCACCGCGTTTTTCAAAACATACGGACGTGATGAAAAGACTAAGGCGGAAGCGCTCCATTTCCTCACCCCGTTCGTCTCACACTTTTCGGACATCGGCCTTGGCACCATTTCTGAAATGTTCGACGGTAATTCGCCGCACACCCCGCGCGGAGCCGTGGCCGACGCGCGCGCCGTCGCCGAAATCCTTCGCGTAATGAAAGAAGAAGGAATGGAACTTTAAGAATATATTCTAAGGAGGTCGTACTCTTATGCCATTTGTCAGAATCACCATGATGCCCCGCAACGAAGAAATCAAAAAGGCCCTGGCCAAAGATGTCGCCGATGTCATCATGCGCCATTGCAAAGTCACTCCCGAACATGTCTGGATCGTTTTTGAAGAACCGCCAAAATCGTCCTGGGCATTCGGAGGAAAACTCGCTTCCGAGTAGTATCTCTTCTTGAAAATCGCCGTTCCCAAAGAAATTAAAAACGGGGAGTGCCGCGTAGCTCTTACCCCGGACGCTGTGCGCGCGCTTAAAAATGCCGGGCACTCGCCGATTGTTCAGCAATCCGCAGGCGTCCTGTCCGGATTTTCCGACGCGGAGTACCGCCGCACCGGAGCCAAAATCGCACGCACTGCACAGGAACTCTGGCTTCAGGCCGACCTCATCGTAAAAGTTAAAGAACCCCAAAAATCCGAGTTCCGCTTTTTTACAAAATCAAAGATTCTATTTTGTTATCTCCACCTCGCCGCTGAACCGGCCCTTGCCCGCGCTCTGCTCTCGTCCGGCATCACAGCCATTGCAAGCGAAACTGTGGAAGATTCCGCAGGCCATTTTCCGCTGCTCGAACCCATGAGCGAAATCGCCGGACGCATGTCCGTGCTCATCGGCGCCTATTACCAGTCAGTTCCGCGCGGCGGAGGCGGCGTGCTCATCTCAGGGCTCCCGGGCGTTCTGCCTGCGCACGTGGTCATCATCGGCGGCGGTACCGTCGGAGAAAATGCAGCCCGCATTGCTTCCGGTATGGGCGCGCAGGTCACCATCCTCGACAACCGCCAGGAACGGCTCCGCATTCTCGACGAACTGCTCCCGGAAAATGTCTCCACACTGATTTCATCGCCAGCCAATATCGAGCAGTCGCTCAAATCCGCAGACATCATCATCGGGGCAGTGCTCATCCCGGGTTCAAAAGCCCCGCGTCTCATCACACGCAAAATGATAATGTCCATCAAACGCAGAGCCGTGCTCGTTGACGTGTCCATTGATCAAGGCGGCATCTCCGAAACCAGCCGCCCGTCCTCTCATTCAAATCCCACGTATCTCGTCGGCAACGTGCTCCACTACTGCGTGCCCAACATGCCCGGCGCGTACGGACGTACCGCCACTCTCGCGCTCAGCAACGCGCTGCAGCCCTGCGTCTCCCGTCTCGCGGCCAACGGTCTCCAACAATCTTTTAAGAAAGACCCCGGCTTTGCCAATGGTCTCAATGCTCACTCCGGAAAGTTGTTCTGCGCACAGGCCGCGCAATCACTCCGTCTGCCCCATTCAGACCTGGCCGAATTTTTCTCCTGATGAATATTTTCATGACCGGAGCCGCAGGTTTCGTCGGACGCCATATTTTCCGCACATTGAAAGATAAAGGCCACTCCATCACCTGTCTCCTCCGGCCGGGTTCAGACGCAGACCAAGTCCCCGGCGCAAAAATCGTTCGCGGCCAAATTTGGGAACCCCGCGCCCTTACCAACGCCCTGGAAAATGCTGACGCTGTCATCCACCTCGTCGGTATCATCCAGGAACGCCGCACGCAGGGCATCACTTTTGAATCCGTCCATTTCGAAGGAACCCGCAACCTTGTCATCGAATCGCAAAAAGTCGGCATCAAAAAGTTCCTCCACATGTCCGCGCTCGGTGTCCGTCCTCACGCTGTCAGTGAATACCACAAATCAAAATGGAGCGCGGAAGAATTCCTCCGAGTCAGCGGCGTGCCCCACACCATTTTCCGCCCGTCGGTGATTTTCGGTGAAATGCCCTGCGCTTTTCTCCAAACACTTTTCGGTCTTGCGTCCGCACCGGTCTTCACTCCCGTCATCGGTACAGGCCAATCCAGACTCCAACCCGTTTTCGCCGGCGACGTCGCCCGGTGTTTCGAACACGCGCTCACCGACCCCAAAACCGCCGGTCAAACATACGAACTCGGCGGCCCGCAAAGTTATTCTTTCGTCGAGCTGATGGATCTCATCGAATCCAAACTCCGCCGCACCAAAATCAAACTCCACCTCCCGCTCTGGTACATGAAATTCGTCGCCTCAGTCATGGACCTGCTCCCGTTTCCCATGCCCCTCAGCCGCGACCAGCTCAAAATGCTCGCCGAAGATAACACTTGCGACCCCAAAATCATCCAGTCTCATTTTGGGTTCGCCCCTCAGCCGTTCAAAGAATGGCTCGCAACGCTCGCACTCTGACCATGATCGCCATAGAATCCATCTCCCTCACCAAACATTTCCAGGTGTCCGTAAAAGAACCCGGACTCACCGGCGCACTGCGCTCATTTTTTGAACATAAGTACCGCACCGTCGAAGCCGTCAATCAGGTGTCATTCAAAATCAACCGCGGCGAACTCGTCGGATTCCTCGGACCCAACGGCGCAGGTAAAACCACAACGCTCAAAATGCTCTCAGGTCTCCTTCACCCCACCTCCGGCGATGTCCGCGTCCTCGGCTATGTCCCCTGGGAACGCCAATCCCAATTCCAAAAAAGTTTTTCCATGGTCATGGGTCAGCGCACCCAGCTCTGGTGGGACCTCCCCTGCCGCGAAACTTTTCTCCTCAACCAAAAAATCTACGATATCCCGGAACACGATTTTCAGGAAATGAAAAATGAACTCGTCGAACTCCTTGACCTCAAAGAGCTCCTCACCGTCCCGGTCAAAAAACTTTCACTCGGCGAACGCATGAAAGCCGAGCTGGCCTGCGCCCTTCTCCACCGCCCGCAGGTCCTGCTCCTGGACGAACCAACGCTGGGTCTCGACGTTGTCATGCAAAAAAAACTCCGCCAATTTATCAAAGATTACAACCAGCGCTATTCCGCCACTATTCTCCTCACCAGCCACTACATGATCGATGTGGAGGAACTCTGCAAACGCGTCATCATCATCGACACCGGCCAAATCCTCTACGACGGCGACCTCTCATCCATCGTGGAAAAATACGCGCCCGACAAAACCGTCACTCTTTCGTCCCCCAAAACACTCGACGAAAAATCCCTTGCGCCCTACGGACGCGTTGTGGAAATCTCCGCCCACACCGCCCGCATCGAAGTTTCGCGCAAAGAAGTCTCGCAATCCGTCGGCAAACTCCTCTCCGCCATCCCTGTCACAGACCTGTCCATCGAGGAACTGCCCATCGAGGAAATCATCCGCCGCGTTTTCCTCCGCGCCGCCAAACCCAAACCACCCGAACCAGTCCCCGAAAAATCCGATTCACCCCCCTTCCCCAACGAACGCACAGCCCCATGACCATAATTACATCTTTATTCCTTCCCCCCGTGCCTGTCCGCCGAAGAGGCGGAAGGGGGAAGGCCAGGATGGGGGGGCCGCTAAAGCCCACAAGCGAAACTCTACCCCCGCCACCCCTCACCCCATGACCAAATACATCGCAGTCTACCTCCTCTCACTCCAACAAGAACTCTACTACCGCGCCTCGTTCTTAATGGACCGCGCCCGCAGCATCACCATCCTCATCGCATTCTATTCATTCTGGTCCGCGCTTTTTCAGGGACGCGACGAGTTCATCGGATTCACAAAAAGCCAAATGCTCACCTACGTCCTCGGCATGAACATCCTCCGCGCCGCCATATTTTCCGATACCACCTGGGAACTCATCCGCGAAATCAACACCGGCAAAATCTCCTCCTATCTCATCCGCCCCGTATCCTATCTCGGATACTGCCTCAGCCGCGACATGGCCGACAAAACCGTCAACTTCGCTTCAGCCATTCTCGAAATCGCCGCCGCTGTCTGGCTTTTCAAAATCACTCTCTACACCCCGCAAAATATATTGACATTCACGCACTTTGCCATTTCCATCGCCTTTGCCATGCTGCTCTATTTTTTCATGAGCTACACCATCAGTTCACTCGCGTTCTGGACAGCGGAATCCGGCGGCCCCAGGTTCTGTTTCGAACTTTTGCTCGAATTCATGGCCGGCGCATTTTTCCCTCTCAACGTTCTCCCCGAAACATTGCAAAATATATTCCGCGTCCTCCCGTTCGCCGGACTCATCCATTTCCCTCTGAACGTTTATCTGGAAAAGTTCACCGCCCAGCAATACATGCAAGGACTCGCCATCCAGATCTTCTGGACTATCGTCATGGGATTGATTGCCAAACAAGTCTGGACACGCGGATTGAAAAGCTACACAGCCGAGGGGGGATAAATGAACCTTCGCAAATACATCTCCATCTGGACACGCCTTGCCCAAATGGCATTCATGATGCAGGTCGCCAACCGCCTTGCATCGCTCGGCTGGCTCGGCGGCAAATGCGTCCGCCTGATATTTTTCGTCATCTTCATCGCCGCCATTTTCCAGCACGTCCCGCAGGTCGGCGGCTACTCACTTACAGAAATCGCCTTCTTCTTCCTCACTTTTAATATCGTGGATATTTTATCCCAACTGTTTTTCCGCGGCATCTACATGATCGGACGCGACATCCGCGAAGGCGACATGGACTTCTACCTCATCCAGCCGGTGAACCCTCTGTTCCGCATCGCGTCAAATTTGGTAGACTTCCTGGATTTTCTCACACTCATCCCGGTGCTCATCGCCCTGGCCTACATCCTGCCGCACACACTTGCCGGACTCACCGTTACACAATCCCTCACGCGGGTCGGCCTCTATCTGCTCCTCTGCGCCAACGGCGTCATCATCGCCTTCAGCGTGCACGTAGCCATCGCATCACTCACCGTGCGCACACAACAGATGGAAAATACAATCTGGCTCTACCGCGACCTCATGAGTCTCGGACGGTTTCCCACAGACGTCTACCCAAAAACAATCCAATACGTCCTGACCCTCGCCCTGCCGATTGCAGTGATGGTCACCATCCCCACCAAAGCCCTCATCGGACTCCTCACCGTAAAAACAACAATCGCCGCCTGCGCCATCTCAGCGTTATGGCTATACGGTTCCATCCGGATGTGGAAATCCGCCCTAAAATACTACTGCTCAGTTTCCAGTTAATTTTCCTCCCCATTGCTTGCCCGCCGAAGAGGAGGGAGGGGGGGAGGACAGGTGGGGGTGAAAACTTCCGTTACAAAACAAGCAAAAATGTTCCGTACAGACATATCAAAACATGCCTGTGAACAAAACAAAAATAAAAAAGATTATTTACAGATTACGGTGAGACCCGTCGCAAAACGGTTTACTGTTGGAATGTTTACACCCGCACCACGCGGCTTTTTTCGGTGCGTCAATCGTTACCTTCATAGGACCCATGCCCGTATTCAGACGCTTGTGAGACCCATCGCAGTACGGCTGCTTTTCCGAATGCCCGCAAGCGCACCACCACTTATCGCCCGGCTGTTCGTCCACCACATACGGCGCTTTCTGAGCAATTTTTGGTTCAGCCATAAAAACCCCCGTTACGCCGCTGTCGAAAACTTCTGCGCAGCATCCACCGCCACACTCGGCCCCATCGTCGTAGAAATAAAAATGGATTTAAGGTAAACACCCTTTGCCGTAGAAGGCTTCGCTTTCAAGACCGCGTTGATGAGAGTCCGCAGATTCTCCCCGATATTCTCCGCGCTGAACGACGCCTTGCCGACCGACGTGTGAATAATCCCCTGGTCATCATTTTTATACTCGATGCGCCCGCCCTTCAGTTCCTTTACCGCGCGCGCCACTTCAAAAGTCACAGTCCCTGACTTCGGGTTCGGCATCAAACCCTTCGGGCCCAGCATCTTGCCGAGCTTGCTCAAATCTTTCATCGCGTCCGGCGTAGCCACCAGCACATCAAACCCCAGCCACCCCTTCTGAATCTTTTCAATCAAGTCATTGTCCCCTGCAAAATCCGCGCCCGCGCTCAGCGCCTCTTTCACCTTCTCACCTTTGGCCACCACTGCCACAGACCGCGACTTGCCCGTACCCGCAGGCAGCACCACAGTCCCGCGCACAGACTGGTCCGACTGTTTCGGGTCAATCCCCAACCGGATATGAACTTCAATAGACTCGTCAAATTTTGCCGACGCCGTTTCCTTCACCCGTTTCGCCGCCTCGTCCAGAGAATACTTTTTCCGCGGCTCGATTTTCTTTGCCAAAGTTTCCATTCGCTTGCTCATTTCTCCACCTCAATTCCCATACTCCGCGCCGTACCTTCCACCATCAGCACAGCCGCATTCAAATCTTTCGTGTTCAAGTCCGGCATCTTCCGGATAGCCACTTCCTCCGCCTGTTTGCGCGAAATCTTGCCCACCTTGTTCCTGTTCGGCACGCCCGACGCTTTGGCCAGACCCGCTGCCTTTTTCAACAGCGACGAAACCGGCGGCATTTTGGTAATGAACGTGAACGATCTGTCGTCAAAAACCGTAATCACCGCAGGAATAATCATCCCCTGCTCCATCGCCTTTGTCCGGTCATTGAACTGTTTACAAAAATCCATAATGTTCACACCGTGCTGACCGAGAGCAGGACCCACAGGCGGAGCCGGATTCGCCGCTCCCGCCGGAATCTGCAATTTTATAGACGTCTTTATTTTCTTTGCCATGACATTAACTCCTTAAATTTTTTCCACCTGCAGAAAGTCCAGCTCCACAGGCGTTCCACGTCCGAAAATGGACACAATCACCTTCAGTTTTGCCCGTTCATCGTACACCTGTTCCACTGACCCGATGAAATGTTTGAACGGCCCTTCGTTTATCTGCACCGACTCGCCCTGATGGAACTGAATCGCGGACTTGGGCTTGGAATCCGCCGGCACCTGCATCAACTCAATCATACTCTTCGCCTGCGTTTCCGGCAGAGCCGTCGGTTTCATCCCGCCGAGAAATCCCGTCACGCCCGGAGTGTTCCGCACCAGCCAGTAGGTCGAGTTGTCAATGACCATGTCCGCCAGCACATACCCGGGGAAAAATTTCCGCTTCTTAATCGTCCTCTTGTTCTTCTTAATCTCGATCACATCTTCCGTCGGAATCAAAATCTGGAAAATGCGGTTCGAATAATTCTGATTCGCCACAATCTTTTCCAATGAAGTCTTGACCTTGTCCTCGTGACCGGAATAAGTGTGAATTACGTACCAGGCCCGTCCTTGATTTTCAGTCATATTACACCAATATCTCCACGAATTTTAGAAATACATAATCAACCAGACTCACAAAAATGGACAGAATCACAATCAAAATAATGATCAGAATCGTCGACCCGATCACCTCTTTCCGCGACAGCCACGTGACCTTCTGCAGCTCCGCATAAGATTCCTTGAAAAACGTCAGCATCCTGTCCATTGATTACCCCAATCCTCTCTCTTACGCTTCGTCCGCCGGACGGTTCTTTTCCAGCAAAATGCCCAGAACCAGCAGCACCGCAGCGCATACCGCAGCCAGAATCAATCCTCCGCCGACAAAATCAAATCCGTCCACCGACGTGCCCACCCCGGCCCGCTGAACCAGCCGCCCCAATATGCGCGTCCACTGCTCGCCCAAAAGCTGCTGTATCTTCTGCATCACCACATCGCCGAAAATATCATTGAGCAGCCCCACAATCTCGTTCAGTTTGGATCCATACGAAGCCATCTTGCGGAAATAAAGCCCTTCGCACACCAGCGCAATCAGCGAAAACAAAATGAACGACCGCCCTCTCATCTTCCCGGACAAATGCTGGAATATAGACACCGTCACACCCAACACCCCGACCACCAAAATCCCAATCCCATAAATACTCTCAATACCCTTAAGGGAATAAAACCAAACCGTGACCCACGGAATAAAAGCGGAAATAGCCAACACCAGCGACACCGCACCTGCCAGATAATTCAAGAACATGATTCCTCCTATATACAATCCATCACTGACTGCCGCGCGATAACCGTCCGGGGGTGGTAGGAGTTGAACCTACAGTCCCGGTTTTGGAGACCGGTGGTTTGCCATTAACCGACACCCCCAAATCTTCTCCATCGGTTTTGGATTCCGCCTGTGGCGGATTGCCGTTAACCGATTCCCCCTGCAAAATCATCTTTTTGATTCCTTGTGGAGCGTGTGCTTTTTGCACGCACGGCAGAATTTTTTCACTTCCACTTTGACTTTGTCCGCGCGCTTTTTGCCGGCCTGATAATGGTAATTCTTCCGTTTACAGTCCGCGCAGACCAATGTTTGAATATTCCGTTCAGCCATAAACTCTCTCCGTTCGATCTCTCATCCCTATTCCTGAATCTCCACCACCACGCCGGCTCCCACAGTGTGTCCGCCTTCACGGATGGCAA
>CAYHWZ010000011.1:0-3412 GCA_964359975.1 uncultured Elusimicrobia bacterium
GACAATCCGGCATATACCACAACACCGCTCCTGAACCGCGGCAAATATTCGCGCAGCTGAAACACCACCCACGCGCTCAATACCGCCATCGCAGGCAGCAGACGCGCGTTCACAGGAGCATGACGCACGGTGAAAATATTCTGCAGAAACAGAATGCCGAAAGCGAACAGACACAGCAACATGAACTTCTCCCTGCGGCGCACAGCAAACCACGCGCCCGCCAAAAACAGCGGCAGCGTGCTCCAGTCCGTCTGTTCCAGCACAAATTCTCTGAGATACGGCAGCCATTCGTACCAGCGGTTTTCATAGTATGAAGGATAAAATTCCACCATAGCCCGCACCAGCCGCCTGAACTCCTGAAAATGCAGAAAAATAAAAAAATGGCAGATACAAAAAGTGACGATAAAACACAGAACAGAAATCCACATATTCCTGCTCTTAAAAGTGTCCCTGACACGCCAATCCCGGCGCAGCCATTCCGCCAGCACCGGCAAACTCCCGACGGTAATGTTGGTGATAATCGTGCCGCCGCACAACCCCAGAGCAATGCCGGACAGTATATAGTAGCGCAGTTCCCGCCCCTCCAAATCCTCCCGAATTATCCGCCCGCAAAAATAAAGTCCGGCAGCCAGAAAGAACATGCCAAGCAGATGCGATTTCATTAAATGACTGTACGGCACCGTAAGCGGCGCTGCAGCCAGCAGCATAGCACTCAGCAACGCAATCCCTGCACCGTAAAACCGTTTCATCATAAAGAACAGAGCAACGACCGCGCCCACCGTTGCAAATCCACCGACGGCGCGCACCGTCTGATACATGCGGCTCACTTCGTCCGGATGCGAAAAATAGTATCCCACATCAGGATTGAGCGTAAGCCATCCGCCGATTTTCCCCGAAATCAAAAACGCGCCTGTAATGTAGTAATAAATCGCCCCGTAATGAGCCATATTGTCCGGCGAAAAACGGAGTTTTCTCGGGTCAATGACTTTGATGGAATTGAGCACGACCTGTTCGTCGGCCACATTCACGCCGATAATATACTGACGCATACGGTCGAGAACAATTTCCTGCGGTAAAACGGAAAACACCGGCACGTCCCAGCGCTTATTGAGCGCAAAATAGTTCTCGCGGAACGGCTGGTCCTTGTCCAGGAGTTTTCCCCGTATCTCATAATATTTGCTGCGCTGTTCCAGCATGACAGGCATCCACTTAGCCAGATTTTCCGCGCTGCCCATCACCTGTTCCACCCGCGCGCGGCTCGGCAGTCCCCAATCCAGGCGGCAAAACTGCGTGTAAACAGCGAACAGAAGTATGGCAGTGAACAATATGCCGGATTTCCAGTTTTTCATCAGACGGATTTACTTGAAGAGAACGTTGGTGAAGAGATTGATACCGACGCGCATCTGTTCGGTGAACTCAGTGAACGATTTCACCGTCATAAGATTGCGCAGAATGTAGGCGGGGCGGAAATAAAATTCGCGGTAGGCATCTTCAATCAGTTTTGAAATCTTGTCTTTGGGGATGGAAGTTTCCCACCAGGCGTACTCATCTTTCTCCACGGGATTTTCAGTGATTTCATTATAAATCTGAGGACGGTAAGACTTATCGCGCATGGCCTCTTCATACAGCGGCGCGCCCGGCACAGGTGTAAAAACGGTGAACTGCGCAAAATTCGGATTCAGCTTCTTTGCAAACTCGATAGTCTCGCGGCTGTCCTCGTATGATTCCCCCGGAAACGCGACCATAAAGAAGCCCACCCATTCCAGCCCGTATTTCCGCACCAGCGCGATAGTCTCGGTAATATCTTTTTTCGTGATATGCTTTTTCATCCGTTCCAAAGTCTTGTCCGTGCCCGCCTCAATCCCGAAGAATATCCGCATGCATCCGGCTTTCTTCAGCAGACCCATCATTTCATCATCGAAAGGTTTCACCCGGCAGCGTATGCTGAACTCAATCTTAATACCGGACTCAATGATTCCCTTGCAGATATTGATGACCCGCTGACGGCTCAAATTCCATGTTTCGTCCACAAAATGGACTTCATTCACGCCGAGTTTGGTGATTTCAACCAGTTCTTTCACCACACTTTCCGCGCTGCGCATACGCACGTTACGGTCAATGGCGCAGAAGGTACACGCATGAGGACATCCGCGCATACTGATCATGGTGGTCATGATCTTGTTCGATGATACAATGCTGTGATAACGGGTAAGGTCCACGTCCGCGCGTGCGGGAAACGGCAGTTTGTTCAAATCAGGAAAGACATAGGACTCTTCAGATTCCACCAGCGCCGAGGGAGTTTTGACCGAAAGACCGGCAAAATGAGGGTCGGTCACTTTACCGTCGAGAAATTTCACCAGATGCAGGAACGGGTCCTCGCCGTCGCCGGAAATAGTGGAGTCCACTTCCGCCAGTTCCAGCGTCTGTTTGCGGAAAAGTTTGATGTGCGGGCCTGCGATACAGATGTGCGCTTTGGGATTTATTTTTTTGATGCCGATGGCAAGCTGATGCACGTCGTAGAACGCATTCGTAAAAGCAGGTATGGCCACCAAATCCGGCGGCGCGGCGGCGATTTCCTTAAGCAGTTCAGACCTCGGGGTCACGGACGCGTCCGCATCGCGAACTTTTACGTCGGGATACCCGTTCTGTTTCAGGTAGCTGGCAACGTACAGCAATCCCAGCGGCGGATATTTCACCGTGTCAGCCCGGTCCTGCTGGGCAAATTTCGGCATATACCCGGGATTGGTATTTTCAAACATCTGCTGGATGAGCAGTATTTTCATAAGTGCAATTTTATAGTATAGATGAAATCCGCTTTTTCTTCAAGCCTGCTGCAGGATTAAAATCCGATTCTTTCGCGCACCACGTAGAGCGGCCTGTTCTTCACTTCCTCGTAAATCCGGCAGATATATTCGCCCAGCACGCCGATGAACACAAGCTGGACCCCGCCAAGAAAAGTGACTGCTATCATCAGGGATGTCCATCCCTGCGCACCGGAAACCATGTCAGTCGTAAGCCGGAGCACAATCGCGCCCACCAGCGCAACCAGCGATAGTCCCGACGCCGCAAATCCCAGATACGTCGCCACACGGATAGGAACAGTGGAAAAAGAGAACAGACCATCCAGCGCCATCTTGAACAGTTTGCTGAAAGTTTGACGCGGATCGCCCGCATAGCGCGCCTCTCTTTCAAAAACCAGCCCTGCTTGACGGAACCCTGCCCAGGCGCGGATGGCGCTCACCAAACGGTTTTTTTCCGGCAACGCTTTCAGCACATCCACCACGCGGCGGTCCATGAGCGAAAATCCCCCCGCATTTGTAGGCATCGGCACAGACGACGCGCTGGCCAGTATCCGGTAAAACGATGAAAACGCGAGCCGTTTCAGAAACCCTTCCTTCCGTTTGGATTTCAC
>CAYHWZ010000011.1:3422-17872 GCA_964359975.1 uncultured Elusimicrobia bacterium
ATAGACCACGTCGAATCCTTCCTTCCACTTTGCAATCATGTTGGGAATGAATTCCGGCGGGTCCTGGAGGTCCCCGTCCATCATAACAACCACTTCGCCCGACGCGCTTTCCAACCCTGCGGAATAAGCCGGCTGAAGGCCGAAGTTGCGCGACAAATCAATCCCTTTCACACACGGATTCTTCGACGCAAGAGAACGGATGACTTCCAGCGATTTGTCGTGACTGCCGTCGTTCACAAAAATAATCTCGTACTTTTCGCCCAGCCCGGCCATGGTTTTTTCCAGCCGTCCGCAGAGCAGAGGCAGCGTTTCCTCTTCGTTATAGATGGGAATGACCACAGAATACTTCATCATTTCCTTTTCCTCGCCACGTAGAGCACGTGAGAAAGCGGCTTACCCTCGTGAATCGTGTGAAATTCCACATCCAGACCGAGCCGGTCAAACAGACCGCGGAAGTCCCGTTCGCCGCGAAAATAAAAAGTGTCGCCGAAATAGAGCGTATTGTCTATCATGGTGGTGAAAATGAACTTCCACTTCGGTGTATCGTTGATTTCTTTGACAAGCAGCACGCCCGTATCGCTTAAAAGACCCACGCAATAACGGAGAAACTTTTCCTGCTCGTCGAAAGATTGAAGATGATGCAGCACATCCAGCAGGATCACAGCATCGCAAGGGGGCAGTTTCAGTTTGGTGATATCGTCGTTCATGAACTGAACGTTGGGGATTTTTTTGTCCGCGTACTTGATTTTCCGGCTGTTCATTTCAATGCCGATTACGTTGCGTTCCGGAGCCGTCAGCCCCAGGAAATTGGCAAACATGCCGTACCCGCACCCGAGGTCCAGAACCGTGCCCTTTTCCGGCACAAATTCCGCAACGCGGCTGAGATTGGCATGCCACCACCGGATTTTCAGGAACCAGTTGACGTACCCGTCCGCAGAATAAAGGTCGTAGAGTTTTTGTTTTGCCTGTCCTGGATCGGTTATTTGCATAATGGGATACTGCGATGCCCCCTCATAAATCAGGTTAAGCCGAGGATGGGATTTGAACCCACAACCTACGGTTTACGAAACCGTTGCTCCGCCATTGAGCTACCTCGGCACCTCTGAATCAAAACTGTCAAACTTATTTTATCAATCATATAAGATTTTGATTGCCTTGACAAGGGTGCGAACCCGTGGTATAATCATTTGTCTCGACTAAAAACCGTGAAAATTCTATTCCTCATTAAAGACACATACATGCTGGAGCGCATCGGCATCCAGACGCTGTCGTCCATCCTGAAAAAGGCCGGACACCAGACGGACGTGGTGCGCACCGCCGTGCAGGACACCGTGCAGAAAATGCGCGATTACCAGCCCGATGTGCTCTGCTACACCATCACCACCGGCGAACACAAATATTTCATTGAACTCAACCGCGAACTAAAAAAACAGTTCAAGTTCTTCAGCATATTCGGCGGGATACATGCCACGTTCATGCCGGAAATGATTGAAGAAGAGGGCGTGGACTCTGTCTGCCGGGGCGAAGGCGACGATGCCATTCTTGAGCTGGTGACCGCTCTCGAACAGGGCAAACCATACCACGATATCAAGAATATGTGGTTCCGCCAGTCCGACGGTACCGCCATAAAGAACGAGATGCGTCCGCTCATCAAAGATTTGGACCGGCTGCCGGCGCCGGACCGAGACCTGCTCACCAAAGACGACCCTATTTTGAAAAATTATAAGACGCGCATTTTCTTTATCGGGCGCGGCTGTCCGTACCTCTGCACGTATTGTTTCAACGACGGGTACAACAAGATCATGGAGGGCAAGGGCGACGTAGTGCGCATGCGCAGCGTGGACAGCGTGGTGAAGGAAGTCAAAGATGTTTACGAAAAAGAGAAGATCGAGTTCGCGCACTTTTTTGACGATACATTCCCGCTGGCGGGCAAAGAATGGCTCAACGAGTTCGCGGAGAGATTGCCTAAAGAAGTCGGCATCCCGTTCATGTGCAATGTCCGCGCGAACCTGGTGGACGACGATCTGGCGCGGATTCTAAAAAAAGCCGGGTGTTTTTCCGTCTGGATGGGAGTGGAAACCGCCAACGACGAAGTCCGCACCAACCTGCTCAAACGCGACCTGACCAAAGAGTCCATGCTGAACGCCAGTCGCATACTGCGCAAACACGGCATTAAAGTGGTCTGCCAGAATATCCTCGGTCTGCCGGTCAACAATCCGCTGGAACTCGACCTTGAGACTCTGAAGTTCAATATGGAAATGAAACCCACTTTCGGCTGGTCCTCGATTTTTTATCCGTATCCCCAGACTGCGCTGTACGATTATTCCATCCAGCACGGATTCTTTGACCCGAACAATTTTGATTTGGAGAGCAACAAAGTGACTTCGCCGCTCAATTTTGACGAAAAAACCAAGAGTAAAATTGTGAATCTGCACAAACTGTTCGGCGTGACAGTCACATTTCCCTTTCTTTATCCGCTCACGCGCATTTTAATCCACCTGCCGCTCATACGACTGTATTCTGTGATATTTTTCGGGTGGTACGGGTTCATGCTCCACTTTGTGGTGAGACCTACGCCCATCAATTTCCACACGGTGGTGGACGCAATCAAGGCCTTCTTCAAGTTTTTCGGCGGGTTGGGCGACTTTAACCGCAAAGTCGGCAGAAAAGTGGATAAACAGACACAGGATTTTTCGACTTTGCAGACCAAGACCACCCGCAAGAAATTGGCTGCGACCGCAAATTAGTCTGTCTTTTTTTCTCTCCATCGTTTGAATCACCTTCCTGAAAGCAATACTGAACATTATTCACCCATAGAGCACGTTTATTTTGCGCTGGCCGGGCTGATTACCGGCGTTTGGGTTTACAGCGTGAGCTTTCATTCGCCTATTGTGGTGGATTACGGCACTTTGCTGGAGCGGGTGTGGCGCACTTACAAGGGCGAGATGCTGGGCCGGGATTTTGATTGCGCCACTACGCCACTCACCTATTTCATCCAGGCGGTCATTTTCAAGATATTCAGTCCTGCAGTACTTTATCAGAAACTGTATCTGGCGGCGGAAATGGGAGCGATGACATGGCTGGCGTGTCTGTTTGCGCGGCGCGTTCTGAACTTTTCGCTCAAGACCACGCTGGTTTGGACCGCGACATTGACCGCGGCCTGGGCGCCGGGACTGAATCAGATGATTCCCTGGTACGATGTGGACGCGATCTTTTTTTCGTTCCTTACGCTTTGCGCGCTGGGCATGGCTCTGCGGCTGAACGGCGTTTCCGACGGTAAATGGATGTTTCTGGCAGGGCTGATGAGCGGACTCAGCTATTTGAGCAAACAGAATATCGGAGGCGGGGCGGTGATTGCAGCGCTCTGCTGTGCGGCGGTGCAGCCCAATCGGTTGGCAGTAAAACTGCGTCATCTGTTCTGGATTATTCTGGGAGCCGCGGTTCCTACGGCATTGACGCTGGCTTATTTTCACTGGCACGGTGCGTTCAGCGAATCGTATGAATGGATGTTCACGCTTGCGGGACAGCGGTATGGCAAGGGCAACTTGATTAGCGCCATGTGGGAGTCGAACTGGCTGGCGCTGTTCGGACCTAGGAACAATTTTTTGAAGGTGATTTTCGGTTTCTATTTTCTCACACTGTTTTTCGCATGGAAAAACAGAAAACAGCCGGGCAGGACGGTTTACTTTGGGGTATGCGTTTACGCGCTGATATCCATGTGGATAGCAGTACTGCAGGAATCCGGCGGCAGATATATCAACGTGCAGAATGCGATGGGACTGCTCGGCGGCATTCTGGCTGTGACGACCTTTGACAAACAGCGCGGGCCGTGGATGCGGCTTATGCTGCCCGCAGGATGCATGGCGCTCAGCGCCGGTATTCTGATCTGGGGCGCGACTATGCCGTATTTGAGGAAAACTTATGACCCGTCGGAAATTTGCTGGACTGTGGACCATCCCCGTCTCAAAGGCATGTATTTCCGCAAGTCCGACAGCGAGATTGTCAAAAGTCTGATGGAATTTGAAGAAACCGTGCCGAAAGATGAGCGCATGTTTATTTTTCCCGACCCCATCTTCTTTTATTTCGCCGCGGACCGGATGTCGCCGGTGCCCATGACTTATTTCAGCACCGGATGGGAACTGAAAAAAGGGTCTGAAAAGAATATTCCGGACATGCTGGAAAAAGCCGATGTACAGTGGATACTGATTGGTCAGGAGAAGTTTTTTGACACGGGATTTCTACAGTTCACACTGGACCAGGACTGGAAAACTGCGCTGAAAACCGGCTCAGCGCTCTCCAGCCGCGGCGAATATCCGGACTTGAAAAACTATATTGTAAAGAATTTCAAAGAAGCGCCGGGACCCCTGGGATTTTGGACATTCAGAAAAGTCTTGACAAAATAGGGTTTCCCTGTTACATTTATAGTCAATGCCGAGCACAAGCCCTTGACGGAGGAGGGATTTGCTCGGTTTATTTATGTCGAACCTAACTTACAGTCTTAAAACGCAAGCCGCACGCCTGCGCAAGATTTTTTTTATCTTGTGCGGGATTATCTGTGCTATCAACCTGAAAGCTGCAGCGGACTGGACTGCCAAAACAAGCGGCACGACCAAAGACCTTCACTCGGTCTTTTTTGCGACTGAGGATATCGGCTGGGTTTCAGGCGCAGACGGCACCATTCTTAGAACTACCAATGCAGGTACGGATTGGACAGCTCAAACTTCCAGCGCAGCCGTTGCGCTAAAGACGATCGCGTTCAAGAATTATGCCATCGGCGTCGCAGCGGGCGAAAACGGCACAATAGTAAGAACAACCGACGGGGGAACGACTTGGGCTGCGGTGAACAGCGGCGTTGCTTTCACGCTCAATAAACTGTTTTGGATAAGCGACAATGTTTGGGCGGTGGGAAACAGCGGCACCATCTTGAAGTCCACTGATTCAGGCGCGACCTGGGCGTCCGGAGCATCTACGGCTCCGACGACCAATCACTTGAAGAGCGTATATTTCATAAACTCGTCAACCGGCTGGGCCTGTGGAGTTAACACAATCCTACGCACATCTGACGGCGGCAGTTCGTGGAGCAAGTTTACCGATGCTATTTCCGCTACTGACATTTTCTTCGTTGATGTTTCGACAGGATGGTTCACAGATGACACAGGAGGGTCCGGTTTTATATGGACTTCCAATGATAGCGGAGTTTCATGGACCTTGAAGAAATCAACGACATCTTCGCTAAATTCGCTTTACTTTATCAATCCGTCCACCGGATGGGCGGCCGGAATCGGCGGCACAATTATGATCACCACAGACAACGGAAAAAGTTTCCAGTCCGACATCAGTTCCGGTTCCGCCAATTTCAGCAGTATATTCATATCCACAGGCGGGACTGGATTTGTGGCGGGAGCTTCCGGCGCCATTTTTAAAAGAACCGCTCCGATTCGAGTACCGGAGGTATCCACAACAGTTATTGTCGAGCAGGGAGACTTCAAAGCGGTCAACAATCTGTTCGACCCGTCGAAGAGCGAAAAAACAACGGTCCAGTACAGGGTCAACAAGTCAGGCAAAACTACCATCCGGATTTTCACGATGCAGGGACGTCTTATCAGGACGATTGCGGACCAGTACATTGACGCCGGCAGCTACAGTGCGGACTGGGACGGAAAGAACGAGGACGGGGAAACTGTGGCCAGCGGGATTTATCTGGCGCATATCGAAGCTCCGGAATTTTCCAAGAGTTACAAAATTGCGGTCGTCAAATAGATGAAACGGACCGCTGTTCTTTTTGCCGGTATGATTTTGTTCTGCGGTGCGCGCGCGCACGGCGGGACGGGATCCACTTCCGCCACTTTTCTGCAGGAAAGCATGAGCGCCAGACTTATCGGCATGGGCGGGATTACCGCTGTGGCTGTGAACGGTTCCGCATCAATGAACACCAATCCGTCCGGCCTTGCGCTCGGTAAGAAGCCGGAGATTTCACTTTCATACGCTTCTACACAGGACCAGAGCCGTCATGCGTTCGTAGCTTATTCGCATCCGATTTTCAGGAGTTCCCCCCTGGAACTTGGCGTGGGGTCGGGCATTCATTATTATACGGCGGGCAACCTGGACATCAATTATGCGGACGGCACCACCAAGACCATGACCGCTGAAACCGGTTACAGCGGCTTTTTTTCCGTCGGGATACGTTACGCGGGGATGCTGGCTTTCGGCATATCGCCCAAAATGGTGCGGTCCACGCTGGTAGACCAGTTCAGCGGAACGGCGCTTGCGGTTGACACGGGTGTGCAGGTTTATCCTTTTCCCAAGTTCTTTAAAGAACGCATCTCGCTCGGTATTGCCCTGCAGAATATAGGCCAGCAGATCACGTACAGGACAGTGCCGCAGAACTTGCCACGGATAGATTCAATGGGATTTGCCGCTACGGTTCTCAGGCAGGCGGAAATAGGTTCGCTCACTTTGGCCGCACAGGTTGAAAGGGCCATCGGCGAAACAGTGAGGTACCGTATCGGCGGCGAGTATGATCTGGGTGAAGTTACCGGGGACAGGCACTTTTACATACGGGGAGGGAACAGGATACAGTTCGAGAGCGAGAATTACAGTATCGGACTTGGATTCAGGGAACGGCTTTTTCAGCTGGACTACTCATTTGTGAACAGTATAGATTTGGAAAAAACGCACCGGATGTCCATGACTTTCTATTTCGGTTCAACTCCGCGAAAAAAAGAACCGATCCGGTTTGAGTTGATGGACGAACGCAAAGAAGCGACTGAACCGGAAAAGATGAAGTTGATGGACGGTCAGGAAAAATTTGACGAGTACGAACTGATCAAGGATGCCGACGTCGGACCGATGGACACCACATTGATCAACGAAATGGAGAAGAGACAAAAATCTAAAGTGCGTCCTTGACCACCAGACTGGACGGTTTTTCCGCTCCTTCAACAGGAAGCACTGACGGAATTTCATATTTGGCTGAACAGCCGTCCAATATGGACCCCACCCTTTCACAATAATTCAAAGCCGGACGTCCCAACTTGTCGTAGAGCGCTCCGTACTGGTCATATTCCCTCGGAAACTGTTCCTTCAGCAGAGCGAACATTCTGCTCCTCACCGGCATCTGTCCCAGACTGAGCACACCGGGCACACAGTACATGGCTTCCGAAGACTTCAGTTCCGCATACATCTTGTCCAAATGCGTTTCAGAATCAGTGATATAGGGCAGGATCGGCATGAGATGCGCGCCTGCCGTTATATTTTCGCGGCGCAGCGATTTAATCAGGTCCAGACGTTCGTCGGGTGACGGTGAGCGCGGCTCAAAAACTTTTGAAATATCTTCATCGACTGTAAAGACCGACACCGAAACTGTGGCAAGACCGGCTTTTGAAAGTTCGGACAGGATTTCGCGGTCGCGCAGCACAAGATTGGACCGAGTCAGAATCTGTACCGGCACTGACTTGTCCCGGCAGATTTCCAGCAACCGCAAAGTAAGCTGATACTGTTCTTCCAGCGGCTGGTAAGGGTCTCCGGCAAAACCAATTCCCACGGACAATTTACCGGACGGGAGAGTTGTTTTTCCGTCGAGCAGAGCATCCAGCTCCTTTTTCAGTCCGAACGCGCAGTTGGTCTTGAGACCCACTCTGAACGGGGAGACACCTTTGCCTGTGTCCCTGCTTTCCTCCTTCAGACCGTAACAATACAGACACCCGTACTCACAGCCGCGGTACGGGTCGGCAAACGCATTGTTCAGGAACTGCGGGTGCGGTTTTTTAAGAGTCTTCAGGATTTTTTTTGCCTGAAGAAGTTGGGGCGCGAGTTTATCCATGATTAATGATGAATGAAGAATAATCAGGTGAAAAGATCGTTTTGAACAGGAAGCGGGACAGAAAGAGAGATGTTGAGCTCTTTGATTTTGGCGACATTGACTTTACGGCCTCTGGGCGTTCGCTGGACTGCGCCGATTTTCAGGAGGTAGGGTTCGACCATTTCTTCGAGCGTCTCAGAATCTTCGTTCATGGACGCAGCGACTGCTTCGAGACCTGCGGGTCCGCAGTTGTAATGTGAAATAATGATTTCCAGATAACGACGGTCCAGGTCATCAAGACCGTTTGCGTCTATACCTTCGAGTTCGAGTGATTTGTGCGCGGCCTCGGCGGTGATGCGCCCTGCCAGTTTAACTTCGGCAAAATCCCGCACGCGGCGCAAAAGACGGTTGGCCACTCTGGGAGTGCCGCGCGCCCGGCCTGCAATCTCTTTAAGCGCATCAGCTTCACAATCAATGGAAAGAAGTCCTGCGGAACGCCGCACAATCTTGACCAAATCCTCGCTCTGATAAAAATCCAGCACATAGGACAACCCGAACCGTTCGCGCAGAGGCGCAGACAGAGCTCCGGCACGCGTAGTGGCGCCCACCAGAGTGAACTGTTTGAGCGGCAGATTCAGAGTCTTGGCGAAAGCGCCTTTATCGACGACAAAATCAATCTTGAAATCTTCCAGAGCCGGATACAAGAACTCTTCCACCACCGGCGGCAGACGGTGTATCTCATCAATGAACAGGATATCGCCTTTCTGCAGATTGGTCAGGATGCCGATAAGGTCTTTAGAGTTGGTGAGCGAAGGTCCGGACGTGGCAAAAATATTGGCTGAGGTTTCTTTGGCAATGATGTGAGCGAGCGTGGTCTTACCGAGACCGGGCGGCCCGTAAAAAAGGATATGTTCCACCGGCTCGTTGCGTTTGCGCGCCGCCTGGAGCGAAATGGAGAGCTTTTCCACCAGCGGTTTCTGACCGGTGAAATCTTCGAGTTTTTCCGGCCGCAGACTTTTGTTCCATTTCTCTTCGTCGGCGGAAATGGCCTTGCCGGAAACTACGCGTTCGCGGCTCATGGCGCTCTGTTCTGCATTTTGAATATTTCCTGGATCATATCTTCCGCGGCCTTCAGTTTGGGATTGTTCCTCATGGCTTTATCTATCAGCGAATCCGCTTCATCTTCCGCATAACCGATTTGGCGGAGCACCTGCATCACTTCGGAGCGGAGGTCTTCTTCCGGCGGGGTGGACAGGGGCTGCTCGGCGAGGTCCAGGGCGAATTTCTGCATGCGGCCTTTCAGAGTGGCGACCATTTTTTCCGCAGTGCGTTTACCGATATGCGGCAATTTTTGCAGAGTGGGCAGATCGTTTCTCTCGATAGCGCCGGCAATTTTTTGAATGGGCAGGAGCAGGGAGCGGAGCGCTGTGCGGTAGCCGATACCCTCCACGCTGGTATAGAGCTGAAAAAAATCCTTTTCGATTTTGCGCCTGAACCCGACCAGCCGCATGAATTGGTTGCCGTGCCCGCTTGAACCCTCGATATACTGAATGGTGAAAAAAGTGTCCACAGACGGTTTTTCATTTTTCACGGGCTTGTCTTTCTTGCGATAGCCGCTGACCACGCTGGAGGGCACGAGAACTTCGTAGCAGATGTCCCCGACTTTGAGCAGAACGGAATTGTCCCCCACTTCCTGCACAGTGCCGGTGATTTGCGCTATCATCGTCCGAACTTGCGTCCCGAGTGGCATAGCGCCACTGCCAAAGCATCGGCCACATCGTCGGGCTGAGGAGGACGCGGGAGCCCCAGCGTACGCTGAATCATTTTTTGCACCTGTGATTTGGTGGCATGCCCGTCGCCGAGCAGCGCTTTTTTGACCTGCAGGGGAAAATAGTGCGCCACTTCCAGTTTTTTTTCCGCCGCTGCCAGCAGGATCACGCCGCGCACATGCCCTATGAGAATAGCGCTGCGCGGAAAAACACCGAGCGAGTAGGCGTCTTCCACAGCCATGTCGTCCGGCGAAAATTCGCGGATGAGTTCAACCACCTGACGGTAAACTTCGCAAAGACGCAGGGGCAGAGAGAGCTCTTTTTTGGAACGGATAACGCCGGCTTCGACGACTTCCACATCGGACGGACGTTCAGCGGAGATACGTATCACACCATAACCGGTGGTCGCAAAACCAGGGTCCACTCCCAGAATAGTTTTCAATGAATTGCCTTAAGGCAGAGGTCACTACTTCGAGGCCTTTTCCAGGACCTCTTTGGGGACGTCAAAATTCGAGTATACTGCCTTCACATCATCGTGTTCATCCAGTTCCTGCACCAGGGCAATAACATTTTCCGCGTTTGCGCCTGTCAGAGGAATGACCGTGGACGAATGAAGAGTGGCTTCCGCGCTGAGCGGTGTAATATTCCGTCCTTTGAGCGCGGCTTTGACTTTTTCCAGATCAGCAGGCGCGGTCAATATTTCGTACACCTCTTCATCGTCGGACTTAACGTCATCCGCGCCGGAATCCAGAGCCAGGGACAGCAGTTCTTCTTCTCCGATATCCTTTTTGGCAACAGTAATATATCCCCTGGGCGCAAACATCCAGCCCACGGCATTGACTTCCGCGATATTGCCGCCATGTTCAGTGAAAATTTTGCGGATTTCGGAACTGGTGCGGTTCTTGTTATCGGTAAGAATATCCACGAGAATGGCCGCGCCGCCTGGACCGTACCCTTCGTAGCGGACTTCTTCGTAGTTAACGCCCGGAATTTCGCCGGTACCTCTCTGAATGGCTTTTTTGATATTGTCGTGCGGCATGTTGGCTTCGCGCGCATCTTCGATGGCTTTGCGCAGACGGGGGTTATTTTCAGGCAGACCGCCGCCTTCGCGCGCCGCAATGGTGACTTCACGGTTCAGACGTGTGAACGCCTTGCCGCGTTTTGCGTCAATAATGGCTTTCTTGTGTTTTATGCCTGCCCATCTGGAATGTCCTGACATAGGTTTCTAGCTAAATCTCCGTTCAACTATTTTATCATTTTTAGGGCTGGACTGCATAGCTCCGCTTATCCTAACGCGCAACACCCATGGCAGCCAGCTCGGCCTTCGCCTGCTGGTCGGAGGGGTCTTTTTCCAGAATCTGTCTGTAAATAGCCAGCGCTTCCCCATTTTTCCCTTGCGCACGGTAGGCCATGGAAAGATTTTTCAGCGGAGCAGTATTGTGCGGATCGATGCGTGCAGATTCAAGATACGCTTTCTCCGCGTTGGGCCAATCATGAATTTCAAAATAAACATTGGCCTGTATGAACCTCAGGGTAAAGTTGTCCGGGAAAAGCGGCACAAGACGGCGGCAGACTGCTGCCAAACCGTTCCAGTCCCGCGCATTGATCAGTTCATTCACCTTGATCAGGTCGCGGTCTGCCTGGGCCATGGGATCGTTTGGACGGTTCAGTTGCGCGAGAACAGCCCTGAGATTCTTCCGTGTCAGCTCGTAAAAGGGATCCAGCTGAAGCGCCTTTACCAAAGTGCAGTACGCTTTCTCATATTCGTTGAGTTTTATCTGCAGAAAAGCCAGGTTCACCCACAAGTCCTTGCTGTCCGGATACACGCGGACACTTTGCTCGAACAGCATCCGTGCATTATCCGCGTACTTTGTGAGATCGGTAAAATAGACATTTCCGAGGAACTGGTAAGCGTCGAGCGACAGAGGGTTAATGGCAATGGCGCGGCTGTAATTGAATATGGCGCTATGCACATCGGCAGCGGACTCGACTGACTCTATATCGTCGGGCCTGCGCACGGCAATATCGGGAAACCCATCCTGCGTCATGCCCATTTGCGACTGAATGGCGCCGAGATTGAAAAATATTTCGTCGTAACCGCAATTGGCGCGGAGCGATTCACGGTATCCCCAGAGCGATTTTTTGCGCCAGGTGTCCATCTGAGTGTTCAGCCCGATTTTGCCCGATTCGTGAGCAAGACGCGCGTAGGTATTGGCCAGTTCGTAGTTGGTGTTCACTTCGGTCGGGAACCATTTCCACGCTTTCTCCAACTCTTCGCGCGCCAAGTCCAGTAGTTGGCTTGTCTTTGAAATCTTGAATCCCCTGAAATAATATATTTCCTGGAATTCCCGGCGGTAATTATATGAACATACCCACAGACTGAAAACTATCCCGGCGCCGACCAGCGCCTTTTTGTAAAAATCCGGAAGAGGCACATAATGGTACCCAGCCGGCATCGGCACATTCGCTTTCCGGATCTCAGTTTTTTCCATACCGAACAGCAGACCCGACTGCCACAAGAACAGAAATCCCGGCACGCAGAAATGCAGCGACACATTGCCGAAAAAGTTGTCCACCAGCATACCGACACTCGCGCAGGCCAGCGCCCAGCTCCACAGCTGTTTGTCACGCGAATCCGTCTGTGTCTGTTTCCCGGCCTTCTCGTCGTTACCGTCGGCAGAAAGGTCCGACCGAGCCATTTTCAAACCAAAAACAATGAACACAACCCAGATCCATACATAAACGCCCATCCCCAGAAATCCTGTCTGGGACCAGATTTCCAGCATCTCGTTATGCGAATTATTGGCGTGCGTGCGGAACGGGCGGAAATTTTCATTGAACAGGCGCGGTCCCTGGTAATAGGGATAGAACAGTTCCATCAATCCCCACCCTTTTCCGAGTATGATATGGTCCTGTATCATGGAATACGAGCACGACCAGATGAGCAGACGCTGGTCCCACGGGTGATAGACCTTCTTTGTTTTTATCTCACGCAATTCAAAAAGACGATCGAGCGGATTTTTGTATCCCCCCATTTTACTGCTCGGCCAGAACAGCACCGCACCCGCCAAAACCAGCCCCGTGGCTATCAGACGGTTCTTCTGCTCACGAATCATGGCGCGGAAATTACCGGACAGGGGCAGCAGCGCCAGCGACACAAACGCTCCCACCCACGTGGAACGTGTCATCGTTGCCAGCATACCTGCAGATACAATCACAAGAAAAACAAGCGAGAACACCGACTTAGTTGCATTGCGCGTGTTCAAAGTTGAAACCGTCAGCAGAGGGATGACCATCATCAGATACGACGACAAGAAGTTGGGGTTACCAAACGTGGACACGGGCCGGTTGGCGAATGGCGTGAGCGTTTTGCTCCAAATCTGCTCGACACCGTAGAACTGCATCAACCCATAGACCGCAGCCGCGGCCGCCACCCAAAATGTGACCCAAATGAACCGCCACCGCCACTTTTCCTCAACGGTATAGGCAATGTAGAATACTGACAGAGCATTGACCACCAGAAACAGCCACCGCCTCACCCCTTCGCTCATCATTGCCGGATGAAATATCTTTTCATGCGTGAAGAAAGAGGATAACAAGGATATGGTGACAGTGCACAAAAACGCCAGTAACGGCAGATTCAATACAGTCTTGGGAAAAATCAGCGCGCCTTTGGCGATACATTCCCACAGCCATCCGATGACCAGGAACGTGACCCAGATATTCAGCAGAGCGATCTGCGTATAATACGGATTGCGCGTCAGGTCTGTAAAGAAAAGAATCGGACAGACAGTATGAATGGCCAGCAGGAGAACAAAGGCAGTGTACTCATATTTCCACAGAGCCGTCATGGCCATAATGACAGTCAATCCGAACAAAATCGCCATCATGGTATTGAACCAGAGCGGCGCCTGTGAATAATTCGGCCCGTCGGGACCGCCCGGCAGAACCTGCGACAGATGAAAGAAGAAAAAGACACTCAGACCCAACTGCAATCCGGTCAGCGCCCACGCCGTGGACTGTCGCTGGAGTGTCATATACTTACTGCTATCACTTTGGTTGGGGCTGCTGCTGAATAAGACGCTGAAGGTCCGGATCGTTCGGCTGAATCCTCTGAATCCTGCGCCAGCAGTCTATGGATTCCTGGTTCTTGCCCATGCGGGCATAGACATTGGCCAAACGTTTGAGGAACGTAATATGTTCGGGGAACACTGCAAACGTGTCGCGCCCGTGCGGCTGCCCCGGCTGGAGGAACGCTTCGTCCGGTGTGCGGGATGCGGCGCGCTTATAAGCTTCCTCGGCCTTCGGCAAATCGTTTTTCACCAGCATGTAGAAATCGCCGAGATACATCCACGCTTCGGGTTTGGCATTCATGACACGGTCGTGCGAATGGTTGGGCGAGGCCAAGTCATAGCGGTTATTTTTGTGACCTATCTTATGGTTGACGCACCCGTCGAACACGCGGTGATACGGTTTGCGGCACTCCTTGGCCTCGATATGCGCGAGATACGTATGCTCAGCCATATCGTGCTGCCCCATCTGAACATATATCTGCGCCATGCGGTAATAATTCTGGTCAAACACAGGGTCAATTTTGTAGTACCGCTGATACGATTCAAGCGCCTTTTTCCAATGGTCCAGTCCGTTCTTGCGGTACTCGTCGGCAATTGCCTTTTCGTTGAACCGGTCCGCCAGAGGAGCAAGCCCCATATAAAAATCGCCCCACTTCTGGTGCACAGTACCGACCTGATGATGCATCTGCACATAGTTCGGGCCCAGACGGCGGGTATCCGTATATGCGTCCATGGACTTTTGCCACAGTTCGTCGGTCTTCTGAATAAAAATCCTGCCCTGCGCAATGTCGCCCCTGCCGAACGCAT
>CAYHWZ010000012.1:0-16780 GCA_964359975.1 uncultured Elusimicrobia bacterium
CTGATCTGGCCTGCGTCCGGAATCGCATTGGCGGCGCTGCTGATTGCAGGGCGCAGTTTCTGGCCCGGCATTTTCCTCGGCGCGTTTTTCATAAACTTCCTTACAAATTATTCCGCTCATCCTTCAGCGCCTTTCAGTTCATTCCTGTCGGCGGCGGGAATTGCGTCAGGCAACACTCTGGAAGCTGTCTGCGGCGCATACCTGCTGAACCGTTTTGCCGGCGGACGTAACGTGCTGCAGAACTCTGTCAATGTCCTGAGATTCACTTTCCTGGCTGCGGGATTGGCAAGTTCTTTCAGCGCAAGCGCGGGGGTAGTCAGTCTGTCGCTGGCAGGATTTGCCGACTGGAATAACTTCTGGCCCATCTGGCTGAACTGGTGGCTGGGAGACGTGCTGGGCATTCTTACCGTGGCTTCGTTCCTGCTCGTCTGGACTCGTAAACCGGAATGGAGCTGGCACGCGGGACTCGCGCTTCATGCTGTTTTACTTGTTTTTACGACGATGATTGTGGGCGAATGTGTTTTTGGCGAGTGGCTGTTTCCTGCGGGAAAAATATATCACGTGTCATTTGTAACTGTTCCTCTTTTGATTTGGGTGGCTTACAGTTTCGGACAGCACGGCGCCACATTTTCCATATTGATGCTGTCAGGATTTGCGCTCAGAGGCAACATGCATGGCACAGGACCGTTCGTTTTGGCTGATCCCAACAACTCTCTGCTGCTTTTCAACCTGTTTGTGGCGACCATTTCGTTGTCCGGGCTGCTGCTGGCCGCTCTGCTCCGTGAACGCAAGGAATCCGAACAGGCGCTGCGGAAACTTGCCGAGGAGAAACTGTCCAGTATCGTGGAGTATTCCAACGACGCCATCTGCAGTGTGACGACCGACGGTGTCATCACCAGCTGGAATCAGGCCGCGTCCAAACTTTACGGTTACGACGAATCGGATGTGATGGGAAAATACATCGGCATTATTTTGCCGTACGGCCGTAAACAGGAAATGGAACGCAACTTTGAAAAAGTGAAGCGGGGCGAACTGGTCAGTTACGCGACACAGAGGATCAGAAAAGACGGCACGGCCCTGGACGTGTTTCTCACGGTCTCGCCGATACGGAATGTGACGGGCGATATCATCGGTTTTTCCGGCATATCGCAGGACATTTCCAAACTGAAGACTGCGGAAAACAAGTTCCGCCAACTGCTCGAATCCGCGCCGGACGCCATGGTGATCGTGGACCAGGAGGGTAAAATCGTGCTGGCCAATGCTCAGACGGACAAATTGTTCGGGTACCACCGGGAAGAGTTGGTCGGTCGCCCTGTGGAAACAATTGTTCCCGCAAATCTTCGGGAGCGTCATGTCCGGCACCGGCAGGGATACGCCGCCGACCCTAAAGTGAGGCACATGGGAGTGGGGCTGGAACTGTTCGCCTTGAGAAAAGACGGCACGGAAATCCCGGTTGAAATTTCCCTGAGTCCGCTGAAGACTGAGGAAGGAATGCTGGTCTCCTGCGCCATCCGCGACATCACTCAGCGGAAACAAATGGAAAATGCAGTCAAGAAATCGTACACGGAACTGGAATCGCGCGTCCGGGAACGAACGGCTGAGCTGACTCAAAGCAACGAAGAACTGATTGCGGAAATCAGTCACCGCAAAAGAGTCGAGAGTGCGCTCGCTGTGCAGAGTCAGGAGCTGCTGCGGTCCAACCGTGAACTTCAGGAATTCGCCTACATCGCTTCGCATGATTTACGTGAACCGCTGCGCACGATTGCCAGCTACGCCCAGCTCCTGCAAAGGCGATACGAAAAACAGCTCGATGAAAAGGCCGGACAGTTCATTCATTTCATGGTTGAGGGCGCTACGCGCATGCAGAACATGATTGACGACTTGCTGGACTATGCGCGGATTGAATCCTCCGGCAAACCTTTTTCTCAGGTGGACTGCGCTGAGGTCATGAAGAGCGTGACAAACAATCTGCAGGTGATGATAAAGGAAAGAAGCGCTGCCGTCACCGCCGGAGATTTGCCCCGCGTGACCGGCGATTTTACCCAGTTGGTCGAACTGCTGCAGAATCTTATAGGAAACGGCATCAAGTTCAATAAACAGTCATGTCCCGCAGTCCATGTTTCCGCGCAATCGAACGGCAGGGAACATATTTTTTCCGTGCAGGACAACGGCATCGGCATCGGGCAGGAATATCAGGAGCGGGTCTTTGCGATTTTTCAAAGGATGCATTCGAGAGAAGAATATGAAGGCACGGGAATCGGTCTTGCAGTGTGCAAGAAAATTGTGCAGCGTCACGGCGGACGCATCTGGCTGGTGTCTGAACCCGGGAAAGGATCCACTTTTCATTTTGCTCTGCCGTCTGGCGACGAATCTGCGCAGAAAATTAAGGAGGCGTGATAATCATGGAGGTGCGGACCATCGAACCGATTGTGCGGCAAAGGGACAAGGCAATGGCGGTGCGAAATGTCAGGCCGGTGGAAGTCCTGCTCGTGGAGGATAATCCGGGAGACATTATTCTGGTGGAGGAATCTTTCCGCGAAGGTGGTATGACGGTAAATCTGACTGTTGTCGGTGACGGTCCCGAAGCAGTGCTGTACATTAAAAGGGAGGAACCGTATCTGCGCGCGCCGAGGCCGGATATTGTTATTCTCGACCTGCGTGTGCCGAGGATTGACGGTCATCAGATTCTCAGAACTTTGCGGGAGATGAATGAATTCAAACAAGTGCCAGTGGCGATTCTTTCTTCGTCAAACATGGCAGAGGATATCCGCAAATCCTATGACCTTGGCGCCACATGCTATATCACCAAACCGTTCGGTTTCAACAATTTCATGGAAGCTGTGAAATCGCTCGAACATTTCTGGTTCAAACTAGCGACTCTGCCGTGACAATGCCGCGTTTCAGTAAGACGCAATGCGGTTTAGAAGGGCACGTCAATCCGGCGAAATCCGGAATCCAGGCATTTTAAGCGGCCTAAAAGAGTTCTGGATACCGGCTTTCGCCGGTATGACGGCATAACTGGACCGCATACCGGTCAGACATCCAGTAGTCTGCACGAAAAGGGGAGGTCCACTCGAATGACGATAACTAGAATAGTTGCTCCGATTACGGTTTCGGCGGCGCTTGCTCTGTGCGCGCCGGCGCAGGTTTCGGCAAAAGTCATTTTCACGGGGTACGCGGACCTCCGGTTTGTACCGTACGGGGAAACAGTTCTTTCAGTCGCCCCTGCATTGCAGACCGCGTTCAAAATTCCGGAGAACAGAGTAAAAGACAGGGGATTCACTCTGGATTCAATCGGTTTCTTCGCATCCACTTATTTCAACGACCAACTTGGTTTTTCGACGGATATCACGTACCGGCAGATAGGATACAAGACGAACGAGATCCGTTTGCAGTATGCGTATCTTTTTTACGACCATCCATCCCGCTTTTCGGTTCATGCCGGCAAAATCACTTTGCCGTTCGGTTATTACAACCAGCATTATTTTTATCCGTTTCAGAGAAAGTCTGTTTCACCGCCGGTTTTTCAAAGCGCCATTCTCGGTTTGCCGATAGGCGACGCAGGGGTAAAGTTCGTTCAGAAACTCGGCGCCGAACCATTTGGGGTGGAACTGTCCGCTTATGCCATTAACGGGTACGGCAGTTCGGATGCTGCCGGCACATCTTTCCGTCCGGGTCTCGGCGCGACGAATGCGCTCGTCGTAGCCAACAATCTCAATGCAACCAATGATAACGGCGACCTCGCATACGGAGAAAACATCACGTTCAAACTTTTCCGTAATGAGTCTGTCAAGCTCGGCAGCAATCTGTATTACGGACCCTGGAGCAAAGACGGCCAGAGGGACCTGCTTATGGTGACAGGGTACGGCGCAGCGGAATTGGGACGTTTCGATTTTCTCGCCGAGTACCTTTACACGAAAACGGAAAATGACAACGGTGTCATCGGGTTTTACGGCATTCCGGACTGGGAGTCCAACGGTTTTTTTGTTGAAAGTTCGTATCTGCTGTACAAAAATGAGCAGAAAACTCTGCATGCGTTTGCCGGCGCCGAGTACACCCAGGCCGAGGGCAACCGCGGCGGTTCCGGAAAAGAAATCCTCAGGAATTACAAAGCCGGCGCCGCGTTCAAGTTGAATGATTTTGTCACTCTGAAAACCGAACTTTCCCGTCTGGAATATGCCATTCCAATTCAATTGGGCGGCAGCGCGCAGAATCTGAGCATCGACCGGAACGGGATTGCGCTGAATCTGGTTGTAACTTACTGAAGGTCTGTCATGAAAGGGAAGAGAATCTTCTTCCGTTTGTTTGTTCTGTTCCTGCTGGGGAGCGCGGTCCCATGCAGCGCGTACGTATTTTCCATTGTGGTGGACAGAAAAAAGGCCGATTATGACAAGACTATCTCAGCCATTGAACAGGCGGTGAAGGAAGGTCATGAAATAAAATTGTTTGAACTGAACAAAAACGACATGTCGAACCCGATTCAGCGCGGGCAGTTTCTTTCGCAGATCGCTGCCGGCGACCTGGTTGTTACCATCGGCGACCGCGCATCGGAATTCATCACCGGCGAGCTGGACCAGTCCAACATTTTCTTTGTCGGCGCCGGACATCTGAGCGACTCCGCGATGTCTTCCAGCAGGATTTTCGGGATAATGCAATATTCTCAGTCGGAAACGGTCCAGGTCATCCGCAAACTGTTTCCGCGCTCCACTCATATCGGAGTGATGCACACAGCGGCATATTCGAAACTGCTGACAACTCTCCGGAAAGAAGCGTCCGCATTCGATTTCACTGTGGTGGACAACGTAGTGCGCGCCAACAAGGACGTCGGACCCGCTGCGAGGGAAATTCTGGACCAGTCGGACGTGCTGTGGATGATGGGCGGAGATATGATTATGAACGATCTTGCGCTGAATCACACCCTGACACAGGCGCTGGTAAGATTGAGACCGATTGTAGTGCCGTCGGTGCGAAAGGTCCGGCAAGGCGGTCTTTTCTGCATGATGCCCGACTATGCCAAATTGGGCGAGCAGGCCGCAAACACGATTAAAAGTATGATCACGGATTCGCTGAAAGTGCCGGAGAGGAGGATCGGGTTCTGCGTTCCCACATCAATGATTGCCATGAACAAAAGACTGGCCGGAAAAATGAATGTCGAGATTCCCGAACATATGAAAGTCATCTGGATTGACTGAAAACATGGAACTTTCGGATTGAATATGGAGCCCCGCAGATGTTGATAGAGAAAACAAACATACCGCTGCAGGACATTACGTTCCAAAGCTGGAAAGCATTCGGAACGAATATCTTTATTATCCTTCTGGCGTCGAGCGCGCTGAGCGGCGGGTTCCTCACTTTCTGGTCCATCAGGGGACAGCGCAAATTGCTGGAAGAATCGCTGGAACGACGCGCGCATTCCCTGGCCGCCAATCTTGCCAGAGAGTCCGTGGTGCCCATCCTGCTGGAGGACCGTCAGATCGTGCAGAATCTCGCGGATGATTGCCTGAAAGAGAGTGATATTGTTTATGCCGAGGTTCTGACTGCGTCCGGCAAACCATTTGCAAAGGCGGCTGCACCGTCATTTCCTGATACGGCGCAAATACAATGGCCTCAATCGGAACAGTCCGTGTACAGGAAATTCAGTTCCGGGAACGGATTCCCCCTGGCGGAGGCCTGTATGCCTGTATACTCTCTGGCCGGGACGCGCCACGGCAGCAAACCAATAAAAATCGGCGCGCTCCGTATCGGTGTGTCCAGAAAATCCATCGAAGATAAGTTCCGCAGAATCGTAGCAAATAACATGGCCATCCTGGCCGGAATCATTGCCGGTATCCTGCTGTCAGGATACTACCTTATCCGCAAGATGACCGTGCAAATGAAAAATACCGTCGATAAACTGAAACTGACCGAAGGATTGAAACGTTCCAATGTGGAGCTGGAGCAGTTTGCCTACGTTGCTTCGCACGACCTGCAGGAACCGCTCCGCAAAATCCAGGCGTTCGGCGATCTGCTCAGCCACGAGCAGGCGCTCACTCTCGATGGAGAAGCGAAGGACTACGTGTCCCGCATGCAGAACGCCGCCCGCCGTATGCAGAATCTCATCAATGATCTGTTGTCCTATTCGCGCGTTACTACTCAAATCCAACCATTCGAATCCGTGGACCTGTCCAAAATCGTGGCAGATGTGGAATCCGATCTGGAAGTGCGCATCCGTGAAGTCCGCGGCAGCATTGTCAAAGGCGCTCTGCCCAGTATCGAGGCCGATCCCACACAGATGCGCCAGCTGATGCAGAATTTGATCGGCAACTCGCTCAAGTTTCACCGTAAAGATACATCGCCGGTTATAAATATCTTTTCACGTCCGGTCAAAGTAAACATGATCATCCCGCCTTATAAGCAGATTCCCTTTTACGAAATCACCGTGCAGGACAACGGTATCGGGTTCGACGAGAAATATCTGGACCGCATTTTCCTGCCGTTTCAGCGTCTGCACCGGCGTGAAGAATATGAAGGCACCGGTATCGGTCTTGCAGTCTGCAGGAAAATAGTGGACCGGCACGGCGGACATATTGAAGTTAAAAGTAAAATCAACGAGGGGACAGTCTTTACCCTGACCTTGCCGGCCAAAACTCTGATCCCCGTGGAGGTAAAATAAATGACCACAAAACCTGAAAAGTCAATCACCATCCTGGTGGCGGAAGACGACGCGGATGACCGGCTGCTTGTCAAAAAAGCATTCGAAGATTCGCGACTGCTCAATGAAATCCGGTTCGTCGAGGATGGCGAAGATCTCATGGACTATCTGCGTCACAAGGGAAAATACAGAGACGGCAATTCAGCGCCCCGTCCGGGTCTCATCCTGCTTGATTTGAACATGCCCAAAAAAGACGGCCGCGAAGCTCTCCACGAAATCAAATCAGACGCCGCCCTCAGACGCATCCCCGTGGTAGTGCTCACCACTTCCAAAACCGAGGAGGATATTGTCCGGTCTTACGATCTCGGAGTAAACTCTTTTGTCACCAAACCCGTAAAGTTTCCTGCGTTCATAGAAGCAGTGAAACTTCTCGGCAAATACTGGCTTGAACTGGTCGAACTGCCTGCCAACGGAAAAAACTGACAGGCGCAACGATGAAATAGGGGCATTTGAAATGTCCGCCGAATCAGTCAACAAACAGACCATCCGCATCCTGCTCGTCGAGGATGACGAGGAAGATTTTATGCTCCTCCGTATTATGTTGAGACGAATAAGAGAACAGGACTATCAGTTGGACTGGACACGCACCTACGAGTCCGCTATCGAAATCATCTCTCAGCGCCGCCACGACATCCTCTTTTTCGATTACAAGCTGGGCGATCACAACGGCATCGAATTGCTCAACGAAATTTCTGCAAAAGGGTCCCGCACGCCCGTAATCCTCCTGACCGGGCTTGGCGACCGCAAAATTGACATGCAAGCCATGGCCGCCGGCGCCGCGGATTATCTTGTCAAAGGAAAAGTGGACGAAGTCCTCCTCGAACGGACTATCCGCTATGCGCTCGAACGCAAACAGCACGAAGACCAGATCCGGAAATTGAACGCTGAACTCGAATCCAAAGTCCAGATACGGACCCGCGAACTGCAGAAAACCGTGGACGAACTTCAGCAGTTCATCTATGTGTCCACTCACGACCTGCAGGAACCTCTGCGCATGGTCAACAGTTATACCCGCCTTTTGGAGCAGCGGTACAAAGGACGCATTGACGATCAAGCCGACCACTATATAGAAATCATCTGCGACAATGCCGTCCGTATGTACGATCTCATCAATGACCTGCTGAAATACCTCTGTCTCGATGACGGCGGACAACAACGCGTACCCACTGACAGCGCCGAATCGTTCAAAGAAGCTGTTAAAAATCTCAGTGCCGCGATTCAGGAAACGAACGCAAAAGTGACCTGCGGACCCCTCCCGACAGTTCCCGGAAATCCAGCCAAACTCACTCACCTGTTTCAAAACCTTGTCAGCAACAGTATTAAGTTCCGCGGCAAAAACCCGCCGGAAATCCGCGTGGAGGCAAAAGATAATGACAAGGAATGGATTTTTTCCGTCCGGGACAACGGAATCGGCATTGAACCGCAGTACAAGGACCTTATCTTCATCATTTTTCAGCGTCTGCACACGCACAAAACGTATCCCGGCACCGGTATGGGTCTTGCCATCTGCAAAAAAATAGCGGAACAGTTGGGCGGCAGCATCTGGATGGAGTCGGAATTCGGCAAAGGAACCGTGTTTTATTTTACTGTCCCCAAGTGATGCGCAAAAACACATTGACAAACAGCCGTTGCTCTGCTAAATATATATAAAATGACATCACAAACCGCTAAAAAACAATACGAACTCCTGCTGGTGGAAGATAACCCCGGCGACGCTATCTTAATGGAGGAAGCCCTTAAAGACGGCCGAGGTGACATCCGTCTGAACGTGGCTGTGGACGGTGAAAAGGCCCTGCAGTACCTGCACCGCGAGGTCCCGTATTCCGATGCGGAAAAACCCGATTTAATAGTCCTTGACCTGAACCTGCCGAAGAAGCACGGGCTGGAAGTCCTCAGCGAAATCAAGAAAGATCCCGCCCTGCGCGAAATCCCCGTCGTGGTCCTGAGCGGATCAAAGAATAACAGCGATATCCTGAAAGCGTACGGTATGGGATCGGTCTGTTTCATCACCAAACCGGTCGGATTCTACGAGTTCATGGAGTCGGTCAAGTCCATCATCTCCCTCATCCTGAAATAGTCCGCCGCCTGCTGCTTTTAATTGATTTTCCGTCTGAAATCTGGTATACTCAAAGTAAGCCATGATCAGCGAACTTATAGACGATATTTCGGATTCGTTCAACAAAAACGATCTGCGCACGCTCATCCTTTTTGTCACCAACCGCTGTAATCTGAAATGCTATTTCTGCTGCTACAAAGACAGTCTGAATTCCACTAAAGATATCCCGTTTGAAGCGTTTGAAAAAATGGCGCGCAGTATCCCGCGGCTCAAATCGCTGCTGGTTTCCGGCGGCGAACCCTATCTCCGCGAGGACTTGTACGACATTGTCTCGCTTTTTGTGAAACATTGCGGCGCGCGTTTCATCTCCGTACCCAATAACGGGTTTTTCACTGACCGCGTGCTGACCCAGACGCAGAAATTCCTCGACCGCGAAAAACACGCTTTTCTCACCCTGCTTTTTTCCATCGACGGATTCGCGGAAACGCACGACGGTATCCGCGGCATGAAAGGCAGCCACGAGCGCGCCATGACTTCAGTACGCGAAATGATCAAACTGCGCGACCGCTACCCCAACGTGCGCGTCACTATCACCACCGTCGCCTGTCAGGAAAATTTGAACGAACTGTCCGAATGGACCGCGTTCGTGCGTAATGAGTTCCCTTCGCTCGATTATCACAATATGGAGCTCTCCCGCGTCGGTATGCCCAATATCGACGCCGTGCCCAACATTCAGGCGATCAACAAAAAATTCGTCGAGGTATATACCGAACTTTCCGATTATTACACGATGAAGAAAAAAGACAACCATGTCTATCCGTTCTTTTCCGACAAACTGGCCCGTCTCATCATCCGCAGTTTTGATTTGTTGAGGATGGACATCTACACGCGGCTGGTGAACAAACGCGAAGACTGGCCGTTCAAGTGTCTGGCGGGCAAAACGATTGCGGTGGTGGACGCGAACGGTGATTTCCGCGCATGCGAACTCCGCGATGTATTGCTCAATCTTAAAGATGTGGACTACGACATCATGCGCGCCATCCGCACCGAAGCCAATCTTGTGGAAACACGTAAGATCGCCGAGGGGAAATGTTACTGCACCCACGGCTGTTTTATCGGCGACAGTCAGCGTCATCACGCATCCAATTTCGTCTACCGTCTGTGGTGGAAACTTTTGCAGGACAAATTTCAGCCGCATCCCAGTCAGTCCAGCCTTGCCGCAGTCCAGCGCTGACAGATGTCCCAGCCGGCCGTGAGCCGCTCCGCGCCCTCAGTATCCATAGTTATTCCGCTGTACCGTGTAGCTGGTTATCTGCGCGAAGCGCTGGAAAGTGTCAGCCGCCAGACCTGGCTCGCAAAAAATCCTGATTCGCTCGAAATTCTGCTCGTGATTGACGGCGAATGCGACGGTTATGAATCGCAGATACCGTCTGAACTGAAACCCATTCTCAAAATTCTGAAAATCCCGCATTGCGGTGTTTCGGGCGCCAGAAACCATGCCATAGAAAAGGCCGCGTCCGACAAGTATATCGCGTTCCTCGACGCGGACGATGTCTGGATTCCGCAAAAACTCGAACAGCAAGTTACCTGGATGGACACGCACCCGGACTGCGGTATGGTCTACACCAACAGTTTTTGGATCGACAAAAGCGGACGCGTGCTTTCCCGCACACAGTCCGACCAGTACGGTTATCTGCCGGACGGGGACATCAAAAAGCCCATGCTTGAACGGGACTATATCATCACATCGTCGGTGCTGCTGCGGAAAAATGTGTTTGCAAAAGCCGGCATGTTCCGCACGGACCTGGAAGTTTGCGAAGATTGGGAATTCAAAATCCGCGTGGCAAAATCGTTCCGCGTGCATTCCATTCTCGAGCCGCTCATCTATTACCGTCTGCATGCCGAGGGCACTCACTACAAATGCGCCCGAATGCTGGAGTGCGGATACATGGTTTTTGAAGAACATCTGCAGACCGAACTGGCCGGATTTTCCAACGGTCAGATGCAGTCGTTCAAGGCCAATATCCCTCTCAATCTTGCCGGTTCTCTGCTCTATATTGACCGTCCAAAAGATGCGCGGAAATATCTGGCGGAATCGTACCGTCTTAACCCGCGCAACAAACGGCTGTACTTGATGTTCGGGCTCACACTTTTGCCGACGTGGGCGCGCGATATCCTGCTCTATATCAGAGACAAATTCAAATTTCTGCCATGAAAAAAAACAAACCCAACAACCCGCACGATAAAGGCCGCAAACCGGACAATCGCGGAGCGCCGCCAACTCAAACACTTGTAACTACCAGTCCACTTTGGCTGCCTGCGTGGATTTCTCTGGCTGCCGCGGGGGCGTGGATGTTCTGGTCCGGGAAAAGTTATTTTGCCCAGCATCCGGCATCTTTCTATGTCGCTTTGTCCGGGATTTTCGAGATTACTGTCGGTAAACTGTTTGAGATGCCGGTAACTCTCTGGATATCGCACATCGGTCAACTGGCGTGGACAGCGCTGTTTCTTTTCACCGCGTTCCATGTCGGTGATTTACTGTTCGCAAAACTCAAAGTGAAGTTCAGCGAAAAGCTTGTGCAGGCCGGAATGGGCGCGGGGCTCGGACTTTCGGTACTTTCCATGACTGTCTTTTTGCTCGCAGTGGCGCACGCGCTCTATGGCGGACTGTTATTGGTGCTGTACGTATTGCTTGCCGCGGGCGCAATTTACCGGCATAAGAAAGTATACGGCTCGTTCGTTCCGTCGTGGTCGCCGTCGGGCTGGTGGAAACATTGGTCCATTCTCGAGCGCATCGCGTCCGTGCCGCTGTTCCTATATATAGGAACTGTCAGCAGCGTGGTTTTGCTTCCGGAACTTTTCTACGATTCGCTCGTCTATCATCTGGCTCTGCCGTACTTGTGGTTTCTGAATCATTATCTTGTACCGCTCCCCTTCCTGGCTTTTTCCACCATGCCGAGTCTCACGCAGATAAATTATTGCTGGGGATTTGCTGCGTCGGAAGTGCTGCCCATTCTGCACGGTGATGTGCTTGCCAAACTGCTGCACTTTTCCATGGGCATGCTGACAGTTTCCAGTCTGTACGGTTTTGCGCAGGCGCGGTGGGGACGATTGACCGCGCTGTTGAGCGGACTGCTTTTGTTTTCTGTTCCCGTTGTTACTATGAATATCTGGACCAGCGGCAACGATGTAGGAACGGGTCTGTATCAGACATTGGGCGCCATCGCTTTGTTCCTTTGGGCAGAGTCAAAGAGCCGCGCGGCAGCCGGCGCCGTCGAGGATTCGCCGGTGAAACAGTTGTGGTTCTTGTCTGCATATTTCTGCGGTATGGCGCTTTCATCCAAGTATACGGCCCTGTTTGGCGCAGCAGCCACTTTTGTCACAGCTTTCTATCTGCAGTTACGCGCAGGTCAGAACTGGAAGGAAAAGTTGGCGCCCACCGTGCTGTTCGGGCTTGTCATGCTCGCTGCATGGTCTCCATGGATAATCAAAAATCTTATCTACGTCGGCAACCCCATTCACCCGTTCCTGTTCGGTTATCTCGGCGGGCAGAATATTTCCGACGCGCTCAAGTGGCAGGGCGGAGCGCAGAAGGTTTTCATCGGCGAACAGTTCAATCTGCTCGGCATGGCGCAGTTGCCGTTTATCTGGAAATTCATCAGCTCGTTCTGGCGTGTGGCCATGAGCGGCAACGATTCCATACGGTTCGCCGGGCCGCTGCTTCTGCTGTTCGGTCCCGCCATATTTTTCGTCAAGAAATGGCCGCCCGCCATCCGCGTCTCATTCTTCATTTCGTTTCTCTCGTATTTCTTCTGGTTTCTGGGCAACGAGTTTGCGCGGTACCTTGCGCCGGTCTATCCGTGCATGGCGTTGACGCTTGCGTTCGCGTGGGTTTCGATTGCGAACGGTCTGCCGGAATTCATGAAATGGGCCATGACATTGTCCGCGCTCGGCATTGCGCTTGCCGTGTGGGGCCCCATTGCCTTGATTGTAAAGTTCACTTTCAGCCCGTGGCAAACGCTCACGGGCCAGATTAACCGCGAAGAGTTTCTCTCCTATACGCGCGGCACATATCCCAACCCTTCCTATAAGATGTACCAGTACATCAACAAAAATCTGCCGACAGAAAATACCCGTATACTCCTGCTCGGCGAAAATAAAGCGTTCCATCTGAAACGCGATTTCTACTATTATACCGTCGAGTATAATAATCCGATCCTGCAGACTTGGATCAGCGAATCCAAAGATGATGCCGAGCTTTATGAAAAGTTTAAGCAGGCGGGTATATCGCACATGATGATAAATTACCGCGAATTCATCCGTCTGCACGCGGTCCAGTGGGAACCCAAACCCAAAGAGATTCTGGAAAAGTTCTGGAACCGTCACGTGCTCGACATGCCTTACTTTGCCGAGGGAGTTTACCTGTACGAAATCGCGCCGGAAATTCCCAAAGACCGCACGCCCGCTCTGAACCTGATACTGGAACTCGACAAACGCGGCTGGAAACAACAGTCGTTCATGCAGATTTTCATGGACAACCGCATGTGGTCCAATGCCATTGACGAAGTGGAAAGCTGGGCACGCTGGGGCAGTCCTGTGTTCGGTCTGCTTGCGGATTTGTATCTGAACCGCAACCAGCCCGGCGACGCGGAAAAGGCAGTCCAGATTTTCCAGTTTGCCATCAACCGTACGCCGCAGGATTTGGTTCTCTACAAACGGCTTGCAAGTCTGTTGATGCAGAAAAGTCAGTTCGGCGCGGCATACGACGTGGTCCGGCGCGGACTTACCGTCAATCCTCAGGACGCGGAGCTGAACCGCGCGGCCGCCATGCTTTCGCAGAGTCAGGCAGTCCCGCCTCCAACCCGTCCGTGAATCCCGCGCCTGATATTCTCATTTCCGGCGGCAGAATTGTTAACCCGTCCATTTCTCTCGACGGTCAACGCGATATATTGATCCGGAACGGAAAAATCGCGCGGCTCGGCCGCAACATTAAGGCCGGTTCCCATTGTCAAAAAATTGACGCGCGCGGACTCTGGATTTTCCCTGGATTTGTTGACGCGCATGTCCACTTGCGCGAACCCGGCGGCGAAGAATCCGAAACCATCCGCACTGGTACACTCGCGGCAGTGCGCGGCGGCGTTACTACAGTACTGGCCATGGCCAACACTCGCCCGGCCACGGACACTCCGCGCAGAGTGAACTGGATAATCAATCGCGCTAAACAAACCGCTGCGGCCAAAGTGTACCCTGTCGGAGCTGTCACCGTTGGTCTGAAAGGCAGGAAACTCACGCAGATTCTTCAGATGAAACGCGCCGGATGCGCAGCATTTTCCGACGACGGACATTGTGTGATGAACGATGACGTCCTGCGCCGCGCTCTTCAGCTCTGCAAAAAAGCCCGCGCGCCGCTAATTGAACATGCCGAAGACGAAACTCTTTCACACGGCGGTTCCTTGAATGAGGGGAAAACCGCGTCGGAACTCGGCTGTCTGGGTATCCCGCGCGAATCTGAAACCATCATGGTGGCGCGCGACATTCTGCTCGCTCAGGAAACAAACAGTCCCATCCATTGCGCGCACGTATCCACCCATGAGTCCGTCGAACTCATCCGCGCGGCAAAAAAAATGGGTATCCCGGTCACAGCCGAAACCTGCCCGCACTATTTCACCTTGACGGAAGAGTCCGTTAAACAGCATGGCACTCACGCAAAAATGAAACCTCCGCTCCGCACGCACGAGGACCGACTTGCAGTGATTCGGGGACTGTCGGACAACACCATAGACATCATCGCCACTGACCACGCTCCGCATTCCGCCCGTCTAAAACGCAAGAAGTTTCACCGTGCCCCATTCGGCATCATCGGTCTGGAAACATTATTCGCGCTTTCTTACAACGAACTTGTTTTGAAAAAATCCCTGACACTCAAACAATTGATATCAAAATTGACCATCGCACCCGCACGCATTTTTGCTCTGAACGCCGGAACACTGAGACCCGGACACCCTGCGGACATTGCACTGTTCAACCCCACCTACACCTGGACTCTGCATGATAAAGACCTGTCTTCCCATAGCCGCAACACCCCTTTCATCGGCAGAAAATTCAAGGGCCGCGTTGTGGCGACGTTTGTAAACGGACGTACAGCGTTCAAGATTGACACCGTGTGATATGCGGTGTATAATGTATGTATTATGATAAGAACTCAGGTGTTTTTAACTCAGGATGAAGTCCGTTTGCTCGCGGCCGCCGCTCACGAACGCGGGACGTCCAAATCCGAACTTATTCGGCAGGCAGTGGACAAGGAGCTCAATATTAAGAATGACAAGTCCCGATTATTGAGAGCGCTTGCAAAATCAGTGGGAGCTTTTAAGGGCGGAGGACTGAAAAAGCGCATAGATAAAGCACGGGAAAACTGGTGATTCATCTGGATACATGCGTGCTTGTGGAGATATTGGACAACGGTGACCGCATGGGAGACATCAATAGGGTGCTTTCTAATATGCCGGCAAATGAAGTGCTGACATACAGTGCGGTGACTCATTTTGAAATATTGCAGGCAGGCGGTCTTTTCCGTCTGGAAAACGTTCCTATATTGGAGCATATGCACCTATTGCCAGTGGATAAATCTGTCGCGGAGAAGGCGGCGGAAATCTATGGCAGGTATTTGGGCGGAAATCGGAGGAGAATTCCTGATGCTCTTATAGCTGCTACCGCGCTGGTGTTTCGCGCGAAACTATGGACATTTGATTCTGATTTTAAGAAGATTCCAGGATTGAGTCTGCTGCAAGCAAAGTGAGGGGAAAACTATGAAACGCATCGGAATTTTGACCGGCGGGGGGGACGCGCCCGGACTGAACGCCGTTATCCGCGCCGCAGTGCGCAGCGCTCTTATGCGCGGGTGGGAAGTGTACGGTATCCGTGAAGGATTTGAGGGTCTCATCCGTCCCGGCCTGATCCAAAAACTCACGCGCAAAAATGTGAGCGGGATTCTCCGTCTAGGCGGCACTATCCTCGGCACTACCAACCGCGGCAACCCGTTCGACTACGCTGTCGGCAAGTCCGGCAAAACTGTGGACCGGTCGGAAGAAGCCGTGCGCAATTTCCGCAAATTGAAACTGGACGCGCTCATTGCCATCGGAGGCGACGGTTCGCTCGCTATCGCGTACAAACTTTACAAAAAAGGCATCCCTGTCGTCGGTGTTCCCAAAACCATAGACAACGATCTGTCCGCCACAGTTATCACATTCGGATTCGACACCGCAGTTTCCACCGCCACCGATGCGCTCGATAAACTTCACTCCACAGCGCAGAGTCATCAGCGGGTGATGGTCGTGGAAGTGATGGGCCGTTACGCCGGATGGATAGCGCTTCATTCCGGTATCGCAGGCGGAGCCGACGTTATCCTCATTCCGGAAATCCCATTTTCTCTCGACGCTATCTGCAGAAAGATAAATGACCGGTACCGTCACGGACCTAAATTCGCCATCGTAGTCTGCGCCGAGGGCGCCGCGCTCAAAGACGGAAAGATGCTTACCAAGGGTGAACAAGAAGCAGGACGCGAGCATCCTCACCTCGGCGGCATTGCGGAATATGTTTCCAAAGAAATTCAAAAGCGCACAGGTCACGAATCCCGCAGTCTGGTGCTCGGACACCTTCAGCGCGGGGGCGAACCTACCACATTCGACCGTCTGCTCGGCACGCGTCTGGGCGTCGGAGCGGTTGAACTCATCGCCAAGGGGAAGTTCGGCCAGATGACCGCACTTCAGCCGCCCAACATCACGTCTGTTCCTATTTCAAAAGCCATTTCCCGCATGAAAAGAGTGCCGGCGGATTCCGACGTGGTGCGTGCGGCGCGTTCGCTCGGTATCTCGTTCGGCGATGAGTCCTGACGCGCTCGCGGAATTCATCCGTCTGTTCAATCATCAAAAATATTTTGAAAGTCACGAAACCTTGGAAAAACTCTGGAAAATTTCACAGCCGCCGGACCGCGGATTCTATCAGGGACTCATCCAGTCTGCCGTGTCCCTTCATCA
>CAYHWZ010000013.1:0-4838 GCA_964359975.1 uncultured Elusimicrobia bacterium
GCGCCAGGTAGTGTCACGTTTCCACGTTCCAGGCGCCACGGGAAAACCGTTTGCCAAATACTGGCTGCACAACGGGTTTGTTACGGTAAATCGCGAGAAAATGTCCAAGTCGCTCGGCAACTTTTTCACACTAAAAGATATTTTTGAAAAGTATCCGCCGGAAGTGGTGCGATTGTTTTTACTGTCCCGCCATTACCGTTCGCCGCTCGATTTTTCGGACGATCTGCTGGACCAGGCGGGGAAAAGTTACCAGACATTGCGCGAGATATACGAACTGAGCGCATTTGCCGCCGGACGGTTCCCGCGCGGGACTGACCCTCTGATGGCGGAATGGCAGACTCAATTCAATGAAGCCATGAGCGATGATTTTAACACAGAAAAAGCCGTGTCTGTGCTGTTTCAGTTGCGGAACCTGATGGTGGAAAAACTCAGCCTGCGGGACACTGCGTGGCTGTTGTCCGCGTCGCGCACATTGCAGTCGCTGTGCGAAGACGTGCTCGGTATCCGTCTGAAAACCGCTTTGACAGAAACCGCCATGAGCCAGATGAAATCCAAACTGGAAGACCGCGCAAAGTGCCGCCAATCAAAAGAATGGGCTAAAGCCGACGGTATCCGCAAAGAAATTGAGTCCGCAGGTTTTGCAATTGAAGACACGCCACAGGGTTCTCTCATAAAAAGCCGCTGATTTTTGAAGCAAGTTGTCTCGTCATTCCGGCGAAAGCCGGAATCCAGCATTATTATCGGAGTTAAACCAGACCCTCCAGTTGGGTGCAGATGTTTGTCGAAGAAATCCTCACCTTAACCCTCTCCTTTTCCCGCCGATTCGGCGGACAGGCAAGGAGAGTGATTCTAAACTGGGAAGTTCGGGTTATCGCGGGACTACTGTGTTGACCGGTTTTCCGGCGGTGAAAGACTGGATGTTTGAGATGGTAGTATCGAGAATTCTCTGCAGAGCTTCCTGACTGTAAAACGCAACGTGTGGAGTGATGACCACATTTTCGCGGTGGAGCAGGATATGATTTTTCACCAGAGTTTCCAGTTTGTCCTGAGGGTACTGACGGGACAGGATCTGTTTTTCTTCTTTAATAAGTTCCTCGCCTTCAAGCGCATCGAGACCTGCTCCTGAAAGAATGCCCTTGTCGAGCGCCTCGACGAGCGCATGAGTTTCCACCAGACTGCCGCGCGCCGTGTTCACCAAAATCGCCCCGCGTTTTATTTTTCCGATATTCCCGCGGTTGATGAGATGGTGCGTTTTGGGATTGTACGGCGCGTGCAGGGAAATGATGTCCGAGTTGGCGAGCAGATTGTCAAAGTCCGTATACCGGAACCCCAGCACTTCTTCCAGAAAATGGTCCTGTTTCACATCAAAAACCAGCACATCCATCCCGAACCCTTTTGCCATACGCACCACATGCAGACCGATATGACCCGCGCCGATAATGCCGAGGGTTTTGCCTTTCAGATCGAACCCGCGCAGACCGTCGAGAGTGAAGTCTCCCTTGATGGTGCGGACATAAGCTTTGTGCACGTTCCGCGAAAGTGAAAGAATGAGTGCGAAAGTATGCTCAGCCACGGTGTTCTCTCCGTAGAAGGGAACATTGGACACCGTGATTCCGTGCTTGGCGCAATAGTCGGTGTCAATGTGGTCGTAACCCGTGGACCGCGTGGCGACCAGTTTCAGCGAGGGAAATTTACTGAGCCGTTCCGCGTTCAGCTGCGAATAAATGAAAACCGAAAGAATCTCCGCGCCTGAAACCGCAGCCAGGTTTTTGTCGCTGAGTTCGTCGGGGAAAAAAGAAAGTTCATGACCGCCTGCCAGCGCGGACTTGGAAAGAAATTCACGTTCCGATTCATTGGATTCAAGAAATGCGATTTTCATGAGAGGTATATTATATCACAACCGGTCTCATTTCTCTTGCAGTACCGCTTTTTGAATGTCGATGTACATTAAATGATCTTTTACGAGTTTGCCGTCCGCGGTGATATGGATACTTTTCTTGAATAGCGGTCCATCCAGAACCAGAGTATGATACTCGCCTTGTTCCCCGCAGATATCAAGCCCTGTTTTGCCGCTTAACTCGCGCAGCTTTTCCAAAGAATCCGGGTTGATTTCCATCCCGACCCAATCATTGGTAAACCAGGGTTTTTTTACGCAGGAAAAAATCACCTTAAATTTGCATGAAATAAGACGGTTGATAATATCGATTCTTTCCCATTTCCAAAGCGGAGTTAAAACATCCATGCCGGAAAATTTACTGCATTCCCGGATCCAGTTGGGAGCGCCGTTGACTTCCGCGATATCGCCTGTTATCAAGGCGGTTACTCCGTATTTTTCTTTTAAGAGCTGGATGGCTTTTTCGTAACTTTCTTTGAAAGGTTCAGTGATTTCCAGCGTGAGATGGGGAAGACCCAAAGCTTCCGCCTGATACTTCATAAAACTGACCGGATGAGCCAGAAATTCCGGTTTTTCCGTCGGGACAAAAGTCGCCAAATGGGTGATTTCATATCCCAGCAAATGGGCTTCATATAGAGCCAGAGAAGAATCTTTTCCGCCGGTCCACAACACTGCAGCTTTCCCGGATTTTTTGTTCATTGAATGACTCTCCCTGAAGACAAGCGTGACATTATCAGGAAAGTATTATATCAAAAACCGGCATCGGTTTGAGAATGGTTGTCGCTATTCCTTTTCAATCCACCGGTACAGAGTGGGCAAAATCAACAAAGTCAGTATCGTGGATGTAATGAGCCCGCCTATAACAACGGTAGCCAAAGGCCTTTGGACTTCAGCGCCGATTCCCGTATTAAGCGCCATGGGCAAGAATCCGAGACTGGCCACCAGCGCTGTTGTCAGCACCGGGCGCAGCCGGACCAACGCTCCATCCCGCGCCGCCTTTTCAGGAGCCATGCCGCTTGCCCTAAGTTGATTGAAGAACGTTACCAATACCATCCCGTTGAGAATAGCAATTCCGATCAGCGCAATAAAACCGATGGAAGCGGAAACGCTCATCGGGATGTTCCGCAGAGCCAGGAAAAAAACACCTCCTGTCATGGCAAGAGGAATCGTTGCAAAGACCAGCAGAGCAAGACGGAAATTCTCAAACGCCCACCAAAGGATGAGGAAGATTCCGGCAAGGATGAGAGGAACAAGGAATGCCAGTTTGTTCTGCGCCCGTTCAAGGTTTTTGAATTGACCGCCCCAGGACAGCGAATAACCTTCGGGCAGCCGGAGTTCATGTCCGATTTTCTGGCGAGCTTCCTGAACAAAACCGGCGATGTCTCTTCCGGACAGGAACACGGCGACTGCGGCATATCGCTGGGTATAGTCATGCGCGATCGTTGTTACTTCGTCCCTGTTCTGGAAATCAACGACCTTGTGCAGAGGGATGGTGCCGCCGTCGGGAAGCCCGACGGGCAGTGACTTTATAGTATCGATATTTTCACGGTGTTTCTCTTCGACTCTCATGACAATGGGAAAACGCCATTGTTCTTCGTAGAAACTGCCGACCTCTTTTCCTCCCATTGCGGACTGAAGCAGATCGTTTACCTGGTGAATGTTCATACCGTAACGGGCGATGGCGGAATAGTTGGGCCTGGCGCTCAGTACCGGACTTTTTCTGAGAGCTGTCAAAGCGTCCATTTCCACTTCTTCCGCCCCGGGGATTTCTTCCAATATCGCGATAGACTTTTCAAGGAGTTCTATCAAGACAGGCAATTCTTTGCCATAGATGCGCAGAGTGACATCGGCACGGCTTCCTTCGAGAATCTCGCCAAACCGCATTTCAATCGGCTGGGTCTCATTGATTGCCTGACCGGGCGCTTCATGTTCCAGCGCTTTTTTGATTTCAGCGTAGAGATCTTCCTTGCTTTTATGTTCATTATTCTGACTGTCTTTGCCTTTTTTCAGGATGACGAAAGTGTCTGACAGGTGGACACCCATCGGGTCAGTGGCTGACTCGGCTGTGCCGACTCTTGAAAACACATGCTCCACTTCACCAAAACGCGCGATTATTTTGTCGCTTTTCTTCTGCATTTCAAGCGATGCGTCCACTCCTATGTCCGAATCCCGCGTCATATTGACGAGCAGGTCTCCTTCGTCCAGGGGCGGCATGAAGTCCGTTCCCATTCTGCGATAAACCAGGAAGGCGCTTACGATTAAGATGACCCCGGTTGCCGAAATCAATATGGGCCTTTTGAGACTGGCGCTCAAAACCGGTTCGTAGATATTGTGCAGCCGTTGATACACCCATTTTTCTTCTTTGCCGCCTCCGTGTGGCGGAGTCAGAAACAGGTATGCCAGCACCGGCATGAGCAGTACCGCGACCAGAAGCGAAGCTCCGAGCGCAATCAATACTGTAATGGCCATCGGGTGGTACAGTTTTCCCTCTATTCCTTCCAGAGTCAGTATCGGCACGTAGACCAGCATGATAATCGCAAGGCCCAGCGTAACGGGTTTGACAACTTCAACCGCGGAATCAAGGATAAAAGCGAGACGGTCTTGCGGGCGCAGCTCTCCCTTGTGTTCTTCCAGACGTCGAAGAGTGTTTTCAATCATGACAACAGCGCCGTCCACAAGCAGTCCGAAATCAATGGCGCCCAAACTCATCAGACTGGCCGAAACATTCATCCAGCGCATGCCGACCGCGCCAAAAAGCATGGAAAGAGGAATGGCCAATGACACGAAGAGCGCGGCTCTTATATTTCCCAAAATCAGAAGGAGCACGGCAACCACCAGTCCTGCTCCTTCGGCCAGGTTTTTGGCCACAGTTTTCAAGGTCGCATTGACAAGATAACTCCGGCTGTACAGAAGCTTCAGCTTTACACCGGGCGGAAGCGGAGCA
>CAYHWZ010000013.1:4848-16548 GCA_964359975.1 uncultured Elusimicrobia bacterium
ATAGCATCAGCACAGTTCCCAGAACTGTTTCTTCTCCATCATAAGTTGCTCCGCCTACCCTTTGAGAATAGCCATCCCGCACATCCGCCACTTGAGACAACAGCACAGGCCTGCCGCGGACATCCAGTTTGACGGGCAGATTCCTGATTTCATCCAGACTGCTCACATAACCGGACACCCTCACAATCACCTGTCTGCCTTGCGGCTGGATATATCCGCCACCGATGTTCTCGCCGAGCGCGTCCAGCCGTTCCGCGATATGTTCGATGCTCAGACCATATTGATCCAGCCGTTCCGGGTAGAGCTCGATATGAATTTCCTTCTTGTATCCTCCGGTCGAATCCACTTCCGCAGCGTTTTTGATGGACCGCTTGAGATAGGGCGCGATGACAAAGTCCTGGATGGTCCGGAGATAGAGCAGACGTTCCTTTTCCGGTTTTGCCGCGAGATCGCTGTTCGGTTCCGGCAGAACAGCATACATGAGCACCTCTCCAAGACCCGTGGTAATGGGAGCCAGTTCCGGTGAAAGACCTGGTGGAATGTCGCCGCGCACGCCCTGAAGTCTTTCCGATACCTGTTGGCGCGCCCAATAGATGTCAGCGCCATCCTCAAAAACAATGACCACCTGCGACAAACCGTATTTGGAAAGCGAGCGCACTTCCTTTGCCTTGGCTATCCCGCTCATTTCCGTCTCAATCGGAAACGAGACAGTTTTTTCAATCTGTTCCGGATCCAGCGCTCCGGTCTTTGTATTGACCACTACCTGGACCGAGGTGATATCCGGGACCGCATCGATGGGAATATGAAACAGGGAATAGAACCCGGCAACCGCGATCAATCCGAACGCGGTCAGTATCCAGACGCGGTGATGCAGGGATTTTTCTATTATATTTTTTAGCATGATCGTCTCCTAAAAGTTGGGCAGCTGGTCAGCGAGATCTTTCCGTCCGGCCAGGGCAAAAAGAGCGGCTAATTTTTCCGCCAGGGACCTTTGCGCATCAAGGGCACGGTAATAGGTCTCGGCAAGTTCGCTCTCAAACTCCACAAAGACCAGAAAGTCCACCCGTCCTTTGCGGAATTCCGCCTCGACTTCTTTAAACTCCTTTTCCAGTTCGCCTGCGAGGGAAAGCGGATAGTTAAGAATTTTCTGCCGCGCGGAGTCTGTATCTAAAAGAAGAATTTCCATTTTTGACGCAAGTTCGCGCTCCTTGAAATCCTGAAGTTTTTTTTCCGCCTCGGTCCGTTTCACAATACTTTGGATAACGCCTCTGTTGCGGTTGAAAACCGGAAGCGGAACCGACAAACCCAACCCGGACGTGCGCTCGGTATCCGCCGCTGATTCGCGCCCGTAAAAGATGGAAGATTCAATATCCGGCCAGGATTCTTTTGCCGCAGCGGATTTTTCACGGCGAGTCCTTTCGACCAGCGCTCTCTGTGCGGCAAGTTCCGGGTTATGTTCCAGCGCATGGTTCTGCCATTGCGCGGGATCCGGGGAACGTCCTCCGCTGAGCTGAGGCACCTCGATTTCCAACGACTCCGGGTGACCCGGCATATAGAGCATGAGTTTTTCCAGCGACGAACGGAACGCAGTCTGGCTTTCCAGTTTTTCCGTGACTATTTCCTTGATATGCGACTCGACAATCCGTCGTTCAGCCCGTCTTTGAGGTGAAACAAAAACATTTCCCTGCAGGTATTCTCCGACCGATTCGAAACGTTTCAGTCTGGTTTGAGCGAATTCCATTTTTCTTCGATTGATTTCGCAGTCGTAAGCAAGCCGCACGATTTCCGAAATCAAGGATATCTCCGCTTCCGACTGTGAAAGAACAGCCAGCTTGACCTCCGCATCGGCCACGGCAGACCTTGCCCTCAATTTCCCCGGCATCAAAAATGTCTGTGAAAGGGATACCTCGTAGAGCGAGCCATCATTGGACGAGCCGTCTGGCGATTCCACACTTTTCCGTCCGGCGGTGAAACTGCCTACCGGGTTTGGCCAGACTGCGGTCTGTCGAGCGAGAGCTTGTCTCTCTTCCACGCGCGATTTGAATGATTCCAGAAGAGGATTTTGTTCCAGCGCCTGGCTGACCAGTGATGCGAGCGGATATTTTACCGGATTCGATTGTTTAATTCCCGACGATTTTTGGACAGCGGCAGACGAACCAGCCGGACCGGATTGCGGACGCAGAGGTCCCGTCGTCAATATCAGTGCAATTAAAGTTAAAATAGTTTTTTTCATTTCTTACTCCAATTTGAAACCGGTAACGGCAAAATGCCGCAAGTAAAGATAAACATGTATGAACGGCATGGGCATGAGCGGATATGGTCACGCGCATGGATAGCTGGAGACGGATCAGATCAGACGGATTGGATTGGAGGGCGGAAAAACTTGCGGACCGGCGCCTGGGGAATTCTGACTGCCCAGAGAATGCGGCTGAATTCCATTGCCATCTTTGGTTCAGGCGATGTTGGAACAGCGACAATGATGAGATTCAGACAATTACCGCTGTGGCAGGCAGTCGGACAATTTTGCGACTTATTCCATTGACAAGCATCGAGAGAATCCGCAACCGCGTCCATCAGAAACCCTGCAGCGGCGAAAACCAGAATAAGTTTAATTGTCCTGCACATTTTAACCACGATTCAACTATAGCAGTAATCGAGACTCATTTCAAGAAATAGTCCAAGCATCGCCGCAGTTTGTCGACGGCGGGTCGGGATGCGGGTTCCCGACTTGTTACGCTTTGAGAGTTTGGGAGATTATTGATTTTGCTTTTTCATTCAGGTCCGAGTTGCTCAGCCATGTGAGGTAACTTTTGTCAGCTTTCATGACTTCTTTCAGACTTTGATTTCTGTATTTTCCGAAAGTCAGGAAATAATCACCGTTCCACAGTCTCAATTTCCGTTCAGGGTCAACAAAATCTTCGCTTTTCTTAAAGACAAACTTGGCCAATGACCCGATGCTTTCATCGCCGTTCCCGTAATTTTTGATTTGTTGCAGCAGAATTTCCAGAGTGGCTGCAGCATCGGCCAGCGCGGTGTGCGCGTTCTGGATGTCTTTCCCGCAATAGAATTTGTATGCGGACGCGAGGTTCCTTTTTTCGTTGATGATATAGACAGTCTGCGAATCAACGATGGTCCGGACGGACATGTCCAGCTCAAGTCCGGCCTCGTGGACTTCCCGCCGCAAAAGAGGGATATCGTATTTTTCAACATTGAATCCGCCGATATCAGAACCGCCGATAAATTGCAGGACCTTGCTCACGATGTCCTTGAAAACCGGAGCATTCCGCACATCGTCGTTGGAAATCCCGGTCAAAGTTTTCACTTCATCGGGGATTGGAATCCCGGGATTGACTCTTTGGACAAAAGTTTCCTGCGTGTTGTCCGGATTTACTTTGACCATGCCGATTTCAATAATTTTATCTTTTTCAATCCACAGACCGGTAGTTTCCAGATCGAGGACGACCAGAGGACGAAGCAGTTTCATTTTAACCTCCTGCGCGAATATGACGGACCGTTAACCGGTTCTGTAGGTTCTGCAGTGTTTTCATGGCTGAATAGTGTGTGAACCCTGGAAAAGTATTATATCAAATACCGAATAGGAACTATTCTTGATGATGGTCAAATTTATGGGTGCGGGATAATAGCGAGGATAGTGATGGATTTGTGTTCGGGGCCGTAGCACCAGAAAATGCGGTACGCTCCGGGCGTCCTATTTTCTGCATAAGCTTCAAAAACAGGACTTCTTGAATCGAATGGGTTCTCGAATGCACTATATAAGTGGGTATTTAAGGATGGATGCCGCGGATTAGTTTGCAGATATCCGAGCGCGCGCCGCACCTTTTTTAATTTTGGAGGAGGCAGGTGACGGTACTGTCCATCCGCTTCCGGAGTGAACCGAAGGGTGAAAATCATTCCGCGTCGTCAATAAATTTGGAAAAGTCCTCTTTGGATTTGATCAATCGTCCGGCTTTTGCCTGGGCAAGACCGCGCTCAAGAGATGCTTTAGCTTTTGGATTATCGTCGAGCCAGTGTTCTGAAACGGGAACAACGGCCAAAGGTTCCAGAAGGATTCTTCCTGTTGAAATTTCCTGATATACTCTGTAATGTTTGGCGGGGTGCCGAATATTGCGGCCCAGCGAAATCCGGTTCTTGGAATCGGATTTCACCTCGGCAACTTCCTTGAAATTCATCTGCGCTATCGTCATAACCCACCTCCTGCCACAATTATACCCGAAGTGGGCAAATTGTCAAGTGGGAAGTCCCACCAGAAGTCAAAAAGTCAAGAGCAGCACTAGATCCTAGATCCAAAGTCAAGAGCGGCATCAGATCCGTCTCGACCGGTTCCTTGTCGTTATTGCCCCCTTTCTGCTGCGTGAATAAGATTGGATATGTTTTCCGCTGATTCAGCAACTGAATAGCCGGAATTCTGGATAGAAATATTGGTAATCACACCGATTTGTTCATCTTTAGCAACTTGGACATAAGGAATGAATTGAATCGCGACTCCTGCCAAGTAAATAGATTTGTTCCCAAGTCGATCCTCTTCAATTACGAATACAGGGCTGCCGCTATTTCCTGGATAGACAGCCCCATCAAGTATTATCGTCTTATTTCTATTATTCTTGCAGGCTAATTTGCCTCCCTTAAACAGAGGCCAATCTTTGTCGATTTGAAGCTTTTCCATATTTATCCCATAGAGACTAAGAAATTTATCATCGAGTGAACTTGGAAAGCCAAATAAAACAATATCAGAAAAAACTTTTATGTTCTCATAAACCCTGATCTGTGTTTCGTCAGTGGTAGTGGTTAATGCATTGTTGGAGTTCATACTTACACCATCAAAGAAAATTGCCGGGTGTTTTGATCCGACGAACTGGGCCAATCGAACAGCAACAATGTCTCTTTCTGAAAAGAAAATACCCTTCCGCTCCATTACAATCTGGAGATCTATGTCGTAAGAAAAACTTTCATCAGAATTTTCTGAATGACACACAAGCCTTATTCTATTTCTCTTAAGGGCGTTCTTTTCGTTTAACAAGACGTGCTTTGCTGTAACAAGATATGTCCATCCACTTCTGTAAAAAAAGCCAGTACCCACACGGTCATAACGTGATATGGAGGATGGAATGTTTTCACCCTCAATAGAACACACCAGATACGGTAAATTGCTTGGTAAAACCGGTACGCTTTCACTTATTGAAATTCCTGTTTGCATAGTGCACGCAAGAATCACAATTATGAGTACCTGTCGGTTACGGGTGCAGCAATGAAATTTATCAAGCAAACTTGCCAATCGGCCTTGATAGTTCTGAACTGGTTTCACTGATTCAGCGTGGAGAGTTCGTAGGTGAAGTGGGATTCGTAGGACTTGCCGGGGAAGGTGATGCGCTCTTGTTTTACTATGCCGATGCCAGGGGCGTACCAGCGGACGGTTTTCACCAGTTCGCTTTCCTCAGTTATTCGCAGGCAGTTGCGGTATTCGCCGGCGGGGACTGTCACGTGTTCCAGTCCGCTCACGATGCGGGCTTTGCCTTGCGTTACCCACGAACTGCCGATTTCCAGCGGGGACCTTATTTCTGCAATGGGAAATTCGTAGAACACTACCTGCTCCTGTGTGGGTTTTCTTTCCGCCACCAATATCACCTGGTCGGGCTGGACTTGATAGTAAAGTGTGTCTGTGGGCTGGCCGGACTGTGTCCTTTTCACCGGTATCAGATGTTTTTCGTTGACGGTGATTTCAGCCAGGACTTCTTCCTCCAATGTCTGGTACACGACGCGGGTGCCGATGGGGACGGATGAACGGTACTTGAACCGCGAACCGGGTGCAAGGGGGAAATATCGGGTGACGCCGACTTCAGGAACGGAAACCACAGGGACATCTTCAAGGGGCGGAGATGCCGGCGTCGGAGGCGTGACAGGTTCGGCAGGGGCGGATTCCAGCGTTGGCGGCTGGTCCGGCACCTTAGCGAGCCGGTCGAGCAATTCTTTGCGGTTCTTTTCGTACGCGGGCTGGTCCTTTTCCGGGAGGAACTGGATGTCTATGTCGCGGTAATAATCTGACGCGGTCTGCAGGTCGCCTTTCCAGAACGCTTCGCTGCCTTTTATAAAATTGTCTTTGCTGTGCATGGCGAGGTTGGAGATTTCGACTTTTTTGCGGGCTTCGTCGCCCGTCGGCAATCCGAAGTAGGGCGACTTGCGGTCGGTGGTCATGGCGACTACTTTTTCGTATTCTTTAATCGCCTCGGCGTAGGAACCTTCGTTGAATAAATGGTCGCCGCGCGTGATGTGGGTGATGTCGGAACAGGAGGTGAGAAAGAGAATGGAAAGTAAAGAATAAAGGATAAAGTTTGCTGGCTGGATTCCCGCCTTCGCGGGAATGACGGCAAGTTTCTTTGGCAGCCGGTCAGTTGGGGATGTAATGGTCATGCGACTTCCACGGGTTCTTCGGCGGGGCAGAATTTAACCCGGATAAGGTCCAGGTAATGGTCGAGGATTGGGCTTTTGCGGAGGTTCTTTGTCATTACGTTGATGGCTCCGGACGGGGTGTGCGCCGAACGGTACGGGCGGTCGTGCGTGAGCGCTTCGAAAACTTCCATCAGTCCGATGAGCAGGGCGATTTCGCGAATGGTGGGATCGATATGTGTGTCGGCTTCGAGTTCATCCGGGATATTTTTCTGCACGTCGTAAAAATCTATCATGACTGCCAGGTCGTGAGTACTCTGCACGATTTGGGCGACTTTGTGGCGGATAGGGGCGAACGATTCTTTTTCCAGCTCGATATTCTTCAATATCCAGGCGCCGCTTTTACGGTGGAGCTTGAGCATTTCTTTTTCCGGGTCGTCGAACTCGCGGTTTTCGGAGATGACGGACAATTTTTCCGCTACGCCGATATCGTGGAGCAGAGCGGCGATGCCGACTTCCTGCAGCCGGCGCGGGAGTTCGTTCTGTTTCAGGTAACAGCAGAGGATGGTGACGTTGATGCAATGGGCAAAATAATATTTGTCCGGGTCAGTGTAGGGCGACATGGCTTTGGCTGTAAGCAGGGGTCCGCGGAGCGGGTCTTTTAATAGAGTGTTGATTTCACCGACGATGTGCAGGGCGTTTTGGCTGAAGGAGAGATCCCATTTCTGCACCATGCGGAATATTTTTTCCAGGTCGCGGCAGGCAGTTTCGTATACCTGATCGATTTTTTCGTCGGGGATGTAGAGAGTTTTGTGTTCTATCCGGGCGGATCGTGCCGGCATGGCTGGCGGCTCGTATGCCGGTTCCGGTTCAAAGACAGTTTCCGGCGGCTGAGTTTGAAAAACGGGTTCAGGCGCACGTAAGGGTTCTTGTTCAGGGGTGGGTTCTGGTTCAGGTTCGGGCACGGGTTCGGGTTCCGGGACAGGCGCCGGCTCTTCGACAAAGGCCGCGGGTTCTTCAATTTCAGGGACATGGGTTGTTGTTTCGTTTTCTTGTGCAGCAACGGGTTTGCCCAGCAGTTCAGGTTGTGCGATGATTTTGTCCAGGTCTTCGGACCGGAAATGGCGGACGATTTTTTCAATACCTTCGGTGAGATGTTTGCGTTCTTTTCGGGTTTGATGTTTCAGCAGAAATGCGAACGCTGCAAAAATTACGGCGACTACGCCGGAAAATCCGCCGGCCCAGACAAAAGTTTTGCGCATGAATGCGCGGCGCTCGATGGACATCTGGGACTGCGCCTGGGTGACAATGGCCTGCTGTTTGCGTTCCATTTCTTCGCGCAGGGCGAGGAGACGGCGGTTGACCTCGTCGTCCACTTTGGCGGCAACGGTTTCCGTCGAGACCACGGGGGCAGGTTCAGCCGGCGGCGGTGTTTTGACGGTTTTTGCGACGGGCGCGGTTTTTTCGGCAGGGGGCGGGACGGGTTTGGATGTGGACAGAACGCGCTGCTGCTTCTGCAAAAAGCGGACCATATCTTCGGAACGCTGGACACTGGACACGCCTTTGCTGGCCTGGTCGTACATGCGTTTTATTTCATTGTCTTCCGGAAAAATCTTGCGGAGTTTTTGCAGGTACGGGAGCGCGCGTCCGTAATCGCCTTGGATAAAATAAGATGAAGCGGTTTCGCCGAGCACAATGGAAAGCAGTGAACGGGCTTGTTCGTGTTTGGGGTTGATTTCGATTACTTTTTCCAGCTCTTTAACAGCGGCGGGGATGTCTCCGGCGAGATATTTGTCAATGCCTTTTTGGAAAAGCGCGTCGGCCTGGGCGTTGTCCGCAGCGCGGCAGATAGACGGCAGAACGGACATGCAGAGCAAGAGCGCAGCGCAGAGAACAATGACCGCACGGAAGTTTCTTGCAATCATGATTCCTCGAATCTGTACCCGACGGAAGATTCGGTCTGGAGACAGCGGCCCATGATGCCGAGTTTGGCGCGGAGCGAGGTGATGTGCACGTCTACGGTGCGGGTGGAAATCTGCGCGGTCGAGCCCCAGATATTTTCCAGCAGATATGTGCGGGACAGGACATGCCCTTTCCGGCGGACAAACAAATTCAGCAGTTCAAATTCTTTGGGAGTGAGTTTCACAGGTTTGTCTTTAAGCATGACTGACCGGCGGGAAACGTCTATGGAAAGTTCGCCGCTGCGCAGCACCGCGTCCATGTTGCCGGAATCCAGAGTGCGCCGCAGGAGAGCGCGGACACGGGCCAGGAGCTCTTCCGGTTCAAACGGTTTGGTCAGATAATCGTCGGCGCCGGTCTTGAACCCAGAGACTTTGTCGCCGGTGGACCGCGCGGCTCCGGAAATCATGATGATGGGAGTTTTTTTCCACACGGCATTGTCTTTGATGATACGGCAGAGATCGAGACCGCCGAGACCGGGCAGATTGACATCCATAATCACCAAGTCCGGTGCGAACGTGTTCATTAAACTGATGGCAGTGTCGGCGTTATGCGCAATTTGGGATTGAAATTCGATGACCGGCAGCAGTTCAGAAATCATGGCTGCGAGCCGTTTATCGTCATCAACGATGAGAATCTTTCGCTTCATTCTTTAGAAATTGCGGAATGCAAATTAGCTGTCCCTCTTCTCTGAGTTAAGCGTTTAACCGGATTATGAGTATGTATATTAAATATACCACAAATCCGGTGAAATTTCAAAGGGGCGGAACGGAAATTTTTTGCTGAAAGAACTATCGGATTCAATCCCCGGCAGGGATGGAATTTTGGGGAAGTGTGCGGAGCAGGTCGAGGTCCGGGAGCATGGGGCCGCCGGGCATGACGAAACCCGGGTGGCGGTACGTGCGTCGGACCAGCGACGGATGCTGGAACAAATTGAACGAAAGTTTGAACTGTGTCCAGAGCGCGAAACCGAACGCTAGTCCGGACAGTATACGCTCAAAAACATTGGGGCGGCCCAGTTCTTTGTGAATATTCTTTTGCAGTTGAGTGATCCATTCCCGTACGTGCGCGTTCGGGGCGAGGATGCGTCCGGCGAGAAAGATCGGATAGGACTTGCGGATTTCGCGTGCGAACTGCATGGCTTTACTTTTCAAAAACAGGTTGTCCGATGCACGGTACTTGAGATAACCGAAGAACCAGGTTTCGAGCGCGCGGTACACAGAGGGACCGAGCTGTTCAAAATCTTCTTTGAACGCCCATTGCTGGAGATTGCTGATTTCTGCGGGTTCCATAGTCGGATGTTTGACCATGGGAGTGAATCCGTCGGCCACGCGGTAATATTCTTCCGGATTTTGCGCGAGGTGTTCGTGCATGCGGTTTTCTTTGAGAATACGTTCGTAAAAGGGAGTGCCGGGAACGGGCCCGTATATTAAAATCTGGGTGAGAGTGGGGTGCAGGTCGAGGAGCCCGTGGAGTTCTTCGCTGATAATGGCCGGAGTCTGGTAATCGAAACCAATGACCATGGAAGTGAGTGCGATGATACCGTTTTGTCTGAACTCGCGGAGGACTTCCGCAGCCGGTCGGCCCTGCTGTTTGGCGTAATTGGAGCGTGTGCCTTCGTATCCAATCCAGAAACCGTCAATGCCCATTTCCAGAATTTCCTGCACGGTGTACTGGCTGATGGCGCGGATACTGGAAAAGACAAAAAGCGAGATGGGTTTGCCGGCTTTGAGCACAGCGTCGCGGAGTTCGAGCGCGCGTTTACGGTTCAGCAGAAAATCTTCGTCGAGGACAACGAATTGCATGGCAGGGTCGAGTTCGAGATATTTTTCAATTACATTGTAGATGTCCTGACCGGTAGGGAGCAGTTTGATATGTTTGCGTTTGAAAAAATGGGAAGTGCAGCAGAAATCGCATCCGTTGGGACATCCGAGCCCGGCGAAGATCATGCCGGTTTTGCTGACGGGCAGAGAAAATATGCGCATGGTGCTGACGATGAGCGGGTGAGTGTAGGGCATGGGGATTTCGGGTTCGTTCAGCAGACGGCGGAAAAAGGCCACGCCTTCTTCGCGGCAAATGTAGTCGGAGTAAGGGGCGAGGATTTCGTCGCTTAAAATGGTGCCGTATCCGCCGAGGACGATTTTGCTTTTTGGGGAATATTCGCGGATAAGGGCAACGGTTTCTTTCATACGGTGATGGAGAGCCATGAGGAATGTGAGGCCGATGAAATCGTAACCTTTTTTCAGTTCGCGGATGAGTTCCTTTTTCGACGGATATTGGAGAACAACGGACGGAGCGGTGAGGTTGGCCGCGATGTATTCGATGGAAAAATTGTGGTGAAGGGCGCGCGGACTGAAGATACCCTGCGCGCGTGTGACCTGGCGGTAGAGGAGTTCGTACCCTACGCTGGGCGCGTCGCCGTGATCCGGTCCGATGGGGCGGCAGACACTGGTGAAGAGGACCTTCCTTATAGTATGCTGTGCGGACATCTTGTTATTATAACCGCAGGCGGGGATGGGGAGTATGATTTAGGTCATAGAGGATTTTGGACGGGTATCCGCGGGGTGCCCCATTTTCTTTTTTGCTTGTCCAAAAAAGAAAACGGGCGACGTTGACGTTAAAATAGTTAACAAAAAATCTTTTCGTACCCCCTTGTAATGCAAACGGTTCCATGCTATAATAAACCGGTAAGATTGAAGTTACACCGTACTTAGTTGCCGCCTAACACTTTGATATCGTGCCTCAATCGAGAGCACGATTTTTCGTTTAGAGCGCTGTTAGTTGCAGGTCAGCTTCAAAATCAAAATCTTACAAATGCAGTTCAAGGAGTATTAACATGAAGGGAAGAGTAAAGTGGTTCAACGAGCAGAAAGGTTATGGATTCATTACGCCGGAAGACGGATCGAAAGATCTTTTCGTACATCATTCCGGTATCTTGATGGATGGGTACAAAACCCTGGCAGAGAATCAGCAGGTTGAGTTCGATGCCGTGCCTTCAGACAAGGGCCCGAAAGCGGCCAATGTCCGGGCTCTGTAAGTAACCAAAAACCGTCTTTAGACGGATTACGATGGAAGCCCCATGCCGAGAGGTATGGGGCTTTTATCATTCTAAACAAAAACAAATTTTATGAAATCTACCGCTATTCCGCCGCAAAAACTGGAAGTTATCCTCGGCATGCAGGACTTTGTGCGGGAAACTAATGGCCAATATCTTAAATCTGTGCAGGATTCGTGGCAGCCGAGCGATTATCTGCCGGACCTCGGTAGCGAGAACTGGACGGACGAACTGAAATCGTTTCAGTCTGCGTCGCGTCCTATTTCGGATGAACTGCTGGTGGT
>CAYHWZ010000014.1:0-5407 GCA_964359975.1 uncultured Elusimicrobia bacterium
GAACGTCATGGCATTGATTTTGTTGCTGCTCAGGAGTTGTGGGAAAGTGCTCACTTGATTATTCCCGCGCGGAATGTTTCGGGTGAAAACCGTTCCGCCATGCTGGGCAGAATCAAGGGGCGGCTCTACGCAGGAATCTTTACCAAGCGGGCAGATATTGTGAGAATTATCAGTTGTCAAAGAGTCGACGGGAGGTGGCTTAAAGTCTATGAAGAATATATCGAAAAACAAGCCCGGTAAGACGATAACCGCAGAACAGTTTGACCACAAGTTTGACAGCGGCGCGGACATTTTCAATTACCTTGACTTGAAGAACGCTCTTGTTGTTAAAAGGGTGAATGTGGATTTTCCCGCCTGGATGGTCGAATCGCTCGACAAAGAGGCCCGGAAGCTGAATATTTCCCGGCAGGCAGTGGTCAAAATGTGGATCAATGACCGTCTGAACGCCGGCCGGGCCGCGTGAACTGAAGCAGATAAAGACGTCTTTCTCCTCAGCAATTAAAGTGATTTTACAAAAGTGAGTGAGCTGGTTTTTCCATACCCGGCCCGCCTGAGGAATTTTATTGCGGCTGAGTTGCGTTTGTTGGTCCGGACGAAAATCGAGTCTGCGCCTTTCTTTCCGAGTGCGCGTGCTGTTTCTGAAATGAGTGAGGACGCGATTCCGGCGCGCCGGTATTCGGCTGAAACATATATTTCCGTGATCTCTGCCCATGTCTTTTTGCTGCAGAAGGATGAAAACAATTGAGCGCAGCAGAAACCTGCAATCCTGCCGTCAGTTACGGCTGAAAAAATAATCTCGCGTTTTTGGGTCATTCGGCTGGCGATTTGGGCGGGTGCGCATGCTTCGCCGTTGAAGTCTTTATTGAGCCGTGCGAGCGCGCCCGCATCTGCCGGACGGGCACGCCGTACTGTTACTCTCACAGAACGATTTTTTCCTTATGCTCGCCGAAAATCTTGCGCAGTGTATCGGAAATTTCGCCCAGCGTCGCGTTCGATTCCACGCATTCCTGAATAGCCGGAACCAGATTCCCGCTCCCTTTGGTCGCGCGTTCCAGTTTTGCCAGCGATTTTGTCGCCGTGCCCGCGCTCCTTGCCGACTTGAACCGCGCCAGTTTTTCCTTTTGTCTGCTCTCGATTTCCGGCGACGCGCGGTAAATGATGTGCGCCATATTTTCGTCCGTTTTTTCCTGATATTTGTTGATTCCGACGATTATCTGCCGTCCGCTCTCCACTTCCTGCTGATATTGGTAAGCCGAATCCTGGATCTCTTTCTGCGGGAACCCCAGCTGAATCGCCCGCGCCATGCCGCCCATGTCAGCGATACGCTTAAAATAACCTTCGGCGCGCGTTTCCAGTTCGTCCGTCAATGCCTCAATGCACCACGAGCCGCCCAACGGGTCCGCTGTGTCCGTTACCCCGGATTCGCACGCGAGCAACTGTTGTGTGCGCAGAGCCAGCAGCGCTGACTCTTTCGTCGGTATCGACAGCGCTTCATCTTTGGAGTTTGTATGCAAAGACTGTGTGCCTCCCAGAATCGCTGCCAGCGCCTGCACTGCTGTGCGCACCACATTGTTGTCCGGTTGCTGCGCCGTGAGCGTCACACCGTCGGTCTGCGTGTGGAATCTCAACATCCATGACCGCTCATTTTTCGCCTTGAATTTCTGACGCATGAGTTTGGCCCATATCCTCCGCGCCGCACGGAACTTGGCCACTTCTTCCAGAAAATGGTTGTGGCATCCGAAGAAAAACGACAGCCGCCCGGCAAAATCGTCGATATTCAGTCCCCGTTCCAGCGCGCATTTTACATACTCAATTCCGTCGCCCAAAGTGAACGCTATCTCCTGCGCCGCCGTAGCGCCTGCCTCGCGTATGTGATATCCGGAAATCGAAATTGGGTTCCATTGCGGCATATTTTTTGTGCAGAACTCGATGATGTCCGTGGTCAGCCGCAATGACGGTTTTGGTGGGTAAATGTAGGTGCCGAGCGCCATGTACTCTTTAAGGATATCGTTCTGCAGAGTGCCCGCAAGTTTTTCCATCTTCACGCCCTGCCTGTCCGCCACAGCAATATAAAGCGCCAGCAAAATCGGTGCCGTCGCATTGATGGTCATGGAAGTGGAAACCTTGTCCATCGGAATCCCGTTGAACAACGCGGACATGTCCTCGATGGAATTAATCGCCACGCCCACTTTTCCTACTTCGCCCGTCGAAAGAATATGGTCCGAATCGTACCCGCACTGCGTCGGCAGATCGAATGCAACCGACAACCCCGTCTGCCCCTGCTCCAGCAAGAACTTGAACCGTGTATTGGTCTCCTCCGCTGTGCCGAACCCCGCATACTGGCGCATGGTCCAGAGGCGGTCGCGGTACATGCCCGGATGTATGCCCCGCGTGAACGGAAACTGCCCCGGCTGCTCATTTTTTGCCGGATTCTGCGGCGTATAAAAGGTCTTCATTTCAATTCCGGAATAAGTCTTGCGCAAAGCTGTTTTCGGCGCGGGGACGGGATTTTTAGATTTCTTTTTCATCGGTTTCCTCGCTCGCTCGACGGGAATTTCAAAGTTTGCGCAGACGACGGCTCATTTCAAGGTTGTCCTGCATTTTTTCCGTCGGGGGAGATATAAAGTAACCCTGCATCAAATTGCATTTCAGGGCTTTCAGCACTTCAAATTCGCCGCTGGTTTCCACGCCCTCCGCCACGCACCTGCATCCTATCTGGTCACTGTAATAAAGGAGCGTGCGCACCAGTTTTTCCTTGCGGATGTTGCGGTCAATACTGCGTATCAGCGACATGTCCAGTTTCAGGTAATCCGGTTCCAGGATTGTCAGCATCTCCAGCGACGAGTACCCGCTGCCGAGATCGTCAATCGCCACGCCCGCGCCCAGCCCCTTGAAAAATGTGAGGGTGGAGTTCAGCCGCTGTGAATCTTCTACATAACAGCGCTCGGTGATTTCAAACACTATCCTGCTCATGTCCTGACGGTAAAACGGGTTCGACGGCCGCTCAATGTCCAGATATTCCTCAAAATCCTTTGGGTTCAAATTAATGAACATTTTCTGGCTGCCCTTCAGATTTTTCAGTGATTGCACCGTGTTATAATGGCTGAAATGCGACAGGTCGCGCAGTTCGTTCAACTTTTCCGCGTAGTTTAAAAGCGTGGTAACGTCCGGTACTTTGGGATGACTCACCCGCAGCAGCGATTCGTATGCGTGGATTTCACTTTTCTCAATGTCCACAATCGGCTGGAACACATTGTACAGTTTGCTTGTATGCAGGATTTCCTTGATGATGGTCTGCATCTCGCCTTCCGACGGAATTTTGGGAATGGTGGAAAGAATGACCTTGGTGACAAGTCTGCACAATCGCCCCACTTTTCTTATCAGCGGCGGCGCAAGCAATGTAGGATTATTTTCATCCACCGCAATGCTCAGCACTCCCAACCGTCTCTTACCCAGAGTCAGCGGGAAAATGGCAAACTCGCGCGAATAAGTCTTGTGCGGAAACTTGTGCCTCATCCGGTACTCCGGATCCTTGTCACGGTCGCGTATGACGAACGAACGGTTCTGCAGAAACGAACGGCTCTGCACTGCCCGTGCCGATATGCCCGGTATATTCAAAAGCGGCGTGCGTATATCGCGGAAATCCTGCTGAGGATGCCCCACGCTGGAAATCGCTTCCAGCATCTCCTTTGATTTATTGTAGAGCAGAATATTCACGCGGCTCAACGAAAATGTCTCTCTCAACGTTTCGACAATAATCCGCTGTGCGCTCGGATAGTCCATCGGTGTTTTCAGCAGATTGGACAGCTTGCGTTCAACCGGAATGGATGTCATACTCCTGCCTGCTGAGCGGTCCAGATATATTTATGCATCTGCAGATTGAATTGAATGCGCGGATTTTTAATGCTAAGCGTCCACTCGGCCAGCGGCCTGGCTTCTGTGCCGAAAACCGGCTGGATGGAAACAGGCACGCCGGAATCCTGCGTACGCCGTATTAAATCTTCAATTTCCGACCGTTCTGTATCGGAACCATCAGTTACAAATTTGAGCAAGTCGTGCGTCGGGCGGAGCAGGGGAAGATTCTCTTTGCGCATCTTGCCGTTCATGCCCGAACCGGACAATTTCCAGTCCATCACCACCGAAACATTGCCAAGCAACACTTTCGCAATGTCGAGGGACCCTCCGGTCTCAATATCAAAATGAATCAGCGGAAAATGGCGGATAAGATGAAGGCAATCGTCAGTATGGAGTAAAGGTTCGCCGCCGGTAAGGCACACTATCTGCGCCTTGCTCCGAGTCACAGCTTCTGCCACCATATCGAACGTTGTCTCGTCACCATCGCCGAACGTGTATTCGGAATCGCACCACGCGCACCGCAGGTTGCATCGCGCGAATCGGACAAAATAGGTCGGCTTGCCGGAATGAAGTCCTTCGCCCTGGATGGACAGATAATGCTCAATCAATCGCACAATTTACATTGTACAACATTTTGTCTGAATTGACATGTGAATGACACCAAACAAAAACTTTGTCCGGGATTTGACAAAAACAACTGGATTTCGTATTATAGCCAAGCTATGGATAAAGTTTGCAAGACTTTTATGACACAGCGCAGCGATTTCGACCGCAAGTGGTACGTCCTGGATGTCAAGGACCAGATACTTGGACGCGCCTCTACGCGCATAGCCAATCTGTTGATGGGAAAAGGCAAACCCATTTATTCTCATTCCACTGATTGCGGCGATTTTGTCGTTGCTGTAAACGCGTCCAAAATCAAAATCACAGGCAACAAAGGCGAACAGAAGATTTCGTTCCACCACACATCCCATCCTGGTGGCGGACGCAGCGTGCTTTTCAAAAAACTCCTTGCGGAAAAGCCGGAAAGAGCCCTGTATCTTTCAGTAAAGAGAATGTTGCCCAAGAACAAACTTGCATCGAGACAGATTCTTCGTCTCAAAATTTATCGTCAACCCACCCATCCGCATGCAGCTCAGCAGGCCGAGAAAATAGAGGTTGCCAACTGAAATGAACGCTGAAGCCGCTGCATCCAAAAAAGAAAGCGTAGCTCCGATATGGGCCACAGGCCGCCGGAAAACTGCCGTGGCTTCAGTCCGTATGGTGCCGAGCAAGAACGGCGGCAAAGTGCTGGTCAATAACCGTACAATTGACGACTATTTCCGCGGCACAGGACGTCACGCCATGGTTGCGCTCCAATCATTGAATTTAATCAAGGGTTTCGAAAGTTTCGATTTCTTCATAAAAGCAAAGGGCGGCGGGATTACCGGTCAGGCGGAAGCTATCCGTCACGGTATTGCACGTGCTCTTTCGCTCAAAGATCCCAAAGTCAGAGTCCAGATGCGCAAAGAAGGTTACCTCACGCGCGACCCGCGGGCTGTTGAACGTAAAA
>CAYHWZ010000014.1:5417-16059 GCA_964359975.1 uncultured Elusimicrobia bacterium
AAGCGCGTAAACGGTTCCAGTACTCCAAGCGCTGACCTGTCGCCGTGCCAACGGCAACGCTGCACCAAAAACAACACCAAACCACAGATACCACGCGCAGGGGATTCAATTGCAGGACGATTCTGTTCAACTGCAGCTGCCATTCTTTTGACGAAGTGGAGAACCAGCTTATCAAGGCAATACACTGTTCACTGGCACAGGCGCGCGATTTTGCCTGGAAAGTGCATACCACCGGCAGTACCGTAGTCTACACGGGCCACCGCGAACGCTGCGAGGCGGTAGCCATGGTCCTGGAAGATATAAAGTTGGTTGTGAAAGTCAGCGAATAAGTCTTACATCCCAATCTAACATTCGTAGGAATTGCAGTTGACAGTATTTTTTTTGTTGTCGTTGGGTCCCCATCGGGCGTGCCTATGAGAAATTCTCTTTTAGCTTTCTTGGAATACCTTAGTCGCCGTTGTTCGAAGTGCCGACGGTGACGTCGGCACAAGTTCGGCGACAAAGAGATAAAAGGGAATTTCTCATGCCCGCTGGGGTGCCTTTTTCTTTTCGTCTATTTTCTTTTGGGCAAGCAAAAGAAAATAGACATTATTGCAGTATAGATTAATCAGTAAGTTTCAGATAAACCTTACGTCCATCCACAGCGCAACCGATACTCTCCAACGAATGTCCCGTGCATGGCCCAGCCACACATTCTCCGCTGTCAGGCGCATACACCGCCCCATGATTCTTGCAGATTAGGTATTTTTTATCCGGCGAGAAAAAGTCGTTGTCACCCCAGTCGAGCGGCAAGGGCATGTGGCTGCACCGGTTCCAGTAAGCGCACAGCTTGCCCCTGTACCGCACCACAAAGGCGTCAACAGTACGCCCCTTTAATTTAAAGGATACTTTTTTAGACTGTCCTTCGGAGATTTCTTTTTCTTTGCAGACGAATACTGTTTTCTTCAAAAAGAAATGAAATGAAGGTGCGACGAAGCTCCCATGAAAAATATCATGGGAATGGACAGCCACGCGTTGGTGCGGGACGCAAGGAACACGCGGCGAGCCAGTTTCGCCTTGTCCGCGCCTTCAGGCAGCGGCACAAGACCGAGGATTTTTTTCTGTGAAGGCCAGATGATGCCCCACACGTTCAAAAGCATGAGCACGCCCATCCCTCCGCCGATTCCGATGGAATAGGACGGATTAGTTTGCACGCCCTGCGATTCAAAGAGTTTGTAAATAGTCACAGTCATGGCAATAACAAGCGCTGCCATCACTCCGGCCAGCAGGTTCCCGTTGTTCAGCGGACCGTCGGGACGGATGAGATTGAACATGATGACATACGTCACGCCGACCACGGCAAGCCAGATCAAAAGCGGAGTCCAGGGGCCCGACGATTCCTCGCCATGCAGGATGCTGATATAGTAGATAAGACCGGAAAGCACCGTGACCACCGCGCCCCAGCGGAAATAGAAAAGTGTGGGGAGAATCAGGCCGGGATTGACTTTGGGTTTGAGTTCAGCGTCCAGCCCTTTCTGAAAATTAACATTGACGAAGTTGAACCAATAAAGGAACCCGATCCAGAGGATACCCGCCAAAATGTGTAGCCACCTCAAACAAAATTCCAGACCTTCTTTGGTAAAAAGAATGCTTGTATCAATCATGCCGCACCTCCTCGATAAAATGAACGCTTCATGGCAATACTATCAAATAGCCGACTTTTTTGTCAAGTTTTACTTTTGCAGTCTGAGTTTGACTCTCCAAAGGTGAAGTGGTAAAGTGTGAATATGTCTAAGTCTGCAGCACAATTCTACGTAAAAATAGTGAGTGAAAACGCGGATGGATTATAAGGAATACCGGAGTCTGGTGGACCGGGCGGGCGAACTTTTCAAGAATAAGGATTATGACGGCTCGATATCCGTATTTCGCAGTCTCGTGGACAGCGATATCTCCGATGTTGACAAGTCCATGTTTTGCGTGAACATTGCCAATGCCTGCGATGCGCTCGGACGCACTGATGAAGCTATGGTATGGTATTCAAGAGGTGTGGATTTGGAGAATCGCACCGGAGGTTTTATTGCCGCAGAATACCGCGCAGCATATCTGGCGCAGAAAGGCCGCGATATGGAAAGTGTTGCCCATTATCAACTTCTGATGGACCGTGCTAATCTGAGCGAGGGCGATAAACACCGCATCCGGACCAATCTGGAAACTCTTGAAAACCGGATAAACAAGAGATAATCGTCCAGGTCCCGCCGAAATTTCATTTCATAAAATTGTAAAATAGGTTCATGCTCCGACATCGGATTGAGGATTTGCCCGGTCTTTTTTATAATTTTGCCAACCGAATGTATCTTCATCGGGGAAGACATTCGTATCTGCTTTTTATCCTGGTTCTGACTTCCATTTTCTATTCTGCATCTGCCAGCGCCGTGCCCGCGTTCTATATTGAAGAGGGCAACGCGTTTTTTTTTAGAGGGAAATACTCCAAAGCCGTTCTCTCGTACAAAAAAGCAATTGAAGAATCGGCGGGTTCTGCGGCAGTGCACCTGAACTGCGCGCTTGCTTACCGTACCCTTGGCAATCTTAAAGACACGGAAACGCACCTGCGGCTCGCGCTCACCTTCAAACCGGATGACCCGGACATCCGCACGGAGTTGGGTTGGACGCTTCATCATCAGCAGAAACTCGACGAAGCGTTGACGGAATTCACCGCTGCGCTCAATCTTCAGCCGGGGAATTTTTCCGCCGGAATTGGCATTGCATCCGTCTATATCCAGAAAGGCGAAACCAGCCGTGCATCTGAACTGCTGGACCAGCTCAAGTCAAAGCGTCCGACTTTTGCAGCGCTCTATTATTTTGCCGGGAAAAATTTCGAGCGGGCCGGATATTTTTCGTCGGCGCAGGAAAATTTTGTCACGGCGCTTCAAAAGGACTGGACTTTTGCAGAAATCCGTCCCCGCCTTGCCCGGATCTACAAACTTCAGGACAAAATGGAACAGGCCTGGAAACAATATGCGCGCGCCGCTGAACTCGACCCTCTCGACAGTTATTCAAAGGATTCCGCACGGCAGCTGGAAAGGTATATAAAGACTCCGTCACCGTCCGGCCCTACGCCTGCGCATGCGAAATTTTCCGCGGCCGCACAATTTACGGGCGCTTCAATGAAAAACGTGACCGTCGGTTTGTGGGCGTCACCGTCCGGACGCCCGCCGCGCGTGAAAAAACTGCTTTTTTCCGTCAACGCTCCGTTCACTGTGCAGGGCACCAGATCCGGCAAGGTCTTTGCGCAGGGCGAACCAATGGAAATTTGGAAATCTGTTCATCAGCGCGGAGCCCTGTATATCGAGTCGCCCGACGGCAACCAATCCGGCCCGTACAAGTATGCAGTGATTGTTGTCCCGCAGAACACTCAATCGGCCATTCTGTTTCACGAGGCGGAAGATAGCAATAAGAAATCGCTCATTTCGTCAGATGGCCGTGAATTCCGCGGTAAGATGCTCTTTGTCCCCGACGGTTCGCGCGGTTTTTATCCGGCGAACGAAATCGGTCTGGAAGAGTATCTTCTTGGTGTGCTGCCTAAAGAAATGCCCACGCACTGGCCCATGGAATCGCTCAAAGCGCAGGCCATCATTGCGCGCAGTTACGCGTCTCTGAGAATGAACTCAAAATCGCACCGGAAAAAAGGTTTCGATCTCTGCGACACCCAGCACTGCCAGGTTTACGGCGGTATCCGGGCGGAAACTGTCAACGGGTCGCATGCTGTCAACGAAACGCGCGGACAACTCTTATACTACAAGGACAACGTGGCCAACACTTACTATCATTCCAATTGCGGCGGACATACCCGCTCTTCCAGCGAAGTTCCGGGATGGGGAAACGCCGGTTATCTGGCGGGACGGTACGATTCCGACGATTCCGGCAATCCACCCCGCACGCCCTGGGAACAGTACCTTTGGATAAAAAGCGACCCTGAAGCGAACTTCCGCCTGCCGGAACTGGTGGGTTCTACGGAATACCGCTGGCTGCGCGTGGTCCCTGCAGACACCCTCGCCAGAAAATTGCGGAAACGTTGGCGTATTGGAGTGGTCAAAGCCGTCATCCCGTTGGCTCGCGATTCGTCCGGCCACGTGCAGGAAGTCTTAATCCGCGGTTCACGGCGGGATGTGGTAATCACGTCCGAACACGAAATCCGCCACTATCTCGGCCTGGACTCATTGCGGAGCACTCTCTTTGTGGTTGAAACAATGAAAGACCCGTCCGGGGTTCCGACGGAATTCTGGTTTTACGGGGGAGGATGGGGACACTCCATCGGTATATGTCAGTCCGGCGCGGCAGGGCTGGCATTACGCCGCAAATTCACCGCAGAGCAAATCCTTCAGTTCTACTACGCCGGTACCTCGCTGAAACCCATATCTGAATAACCTGATTTATGCTAAAATAACCAGCTATGACTGTGAAAAATATCTTTGTCCCGCGCCGCCGGAACTCGCTCCGTCATCAGCTGCGCCAACTCAAACTTGACGCGTATATCACTTTTGATTTTTCCGACGTTTGCTATCTAAGCGGCTTTCCATCGGAGGGATGCTTTCTGTTGGCCAGCCGCGCCGGTGACTGGATGTTCTCCCCGCTGCTTTTAGCCGAGCACGCGCGCGCTCATGTGAAAAGTGATCCAGGCCTGAAAATCGTGGCTGAACGTGAACTGCTCAAATCCATGCAGGAACTCTGCAAAAAACATTCGCTGAAACGCATAGGTTTTGACACGGACAAAGTCGTGCATTCCCTTTATGGTGCGCTGACCCGGTTTCCCGGGGTGAAATGGATACCGCAACCAGGTCTTATCCTGCGTCAACGGATGATCAAAGATGAGTCTGAACTGTCCGCCATCCGCCGCGCATGTCACATTACCCACGATTCGGCCATGAAATGTTTCAAGTCTCTGAAACCTGGCCAGACTGAAAAGGATGTGTCCAACCATATTTCCAACCTGTTCTTCGACGGAGGTTCGCCCAAGGTCGCATTTGAAACCATTGTCGCGTTCGGGTCCAATGCAGCGTTTCCGCACCATGTGGTTTCGGACAAGCGGCTGAAGCGGAATTCCGCAGTTTTGCTGGACATGGGGTGCATGGTGGATGGGTATCGGTCCGATTTGACGCGTGCGTCGTTTTTTGGTAAAATCACACGGAAATATCAGCAGATTTTCAGCATTGTGGATACGGCTCAAAAAGAAGGTGTTGCCGCAGTGCGGGAAGGAGTTTCTGCCGGAAAAATTGACTGGATTTGCCGGGAAGTCATCCGCAAGTCCGGTTATGGTGACTTTTTTGTGCACGGAACCGGTCATGGCGTGGGTCTTGACATTCACGAACCTCCGCGCCTGGGGATAAATTCTCAGGAAATCCTCAAAGAAGGCATGATTGTGACCGTTGAACCAGGCATTTATCTGCCGGGTGAGTTCGGAGTGCGTATTGAAGATTCGTTATTGGTGAAAAAGAACGGCTGTGAAATTTTAACAAAATAATAGCGAGGAAAACATGATCGGACCAAATGACTTTAAGAACGGGACACTTTTTGAAAACGAAGGCGTGATTTATCAGGTAGTCTGGTTCCAGCATCACAAGCCGGGTAAAGGCGGCGCAGTCATGCGCACCAAAATCCGCAATATCCGTACCGGGTCCATCATCGAACAGACCTTCAAGTCCGGCGAAAAGTTCAAAGAAGCGGAAATGAACCGAATCAAGAAACAGTTTCTGTACGCGGATGGCGGACAGTACACTTTTATGGACAACCAGAGTTATGAACAGTTCAATGTCCCCGGCGAAAAGCTCGGCGAGTCAGCGCATTATCTGAAAGAGAATATGGAAGTGGAAGCCATGTATCTCGGCGAAGAATTCCTCGGTCTTGACCTGCCTGCGAATGTGGAACTGAAAGTGACGGTCACTGTGCCCGGCGTGCGCGGCGATACTGTTTCCAATGTGACCAAACCTGCGACTGTGGAAACCGGTGTTGAGGTGCAGGTCCCGCTTTTCATCAAAGAGGGAGACACCATCAAAGTGGATACGCGCAGCGGCGAATATCTGGGCCGTGTCTGAGAATTTGTCAAAAGTTGCGGAGGAAGGGTGGAAAGTGAACGGTAAAACGTCTGACAATAAAGAACAAGCAGGTCTTAAAAGTCTGCTCGATTTTATCGAGAGCACGGACCTTGAGTTTGTCAGTATCGAGAGAAACGGCAGAAAGATTTCGTTGAAAAGGGCCTGCGAACCTGCAGCATCAGCAAAGTCTCCTGCGGCATCAGCAGTTCAGGGGTCGGCCCCTGCAGCTGAAACTGCTCAGAACAATGAATCTCCCAAAACTTTTTCAATACGGTCGCCGATTGTGGGCCGGTTTTTCAGTTCCACAGGTCCCGACCGCCCGCCGCTTGCTGTGGACGGAGGTAAAGTGACTGCGGGCCAGCGCGTGGCCATTGTTGAAGCCATGAAAATCAAGAAAGAGGTTTTTTCCGCCGTGACCGGGACTGTTACAAAAATCTGGGTGCGCGACAATGATCCTGTGGAATATGGGCAGGAACTTTTTACCGTGGAGCCGGAATAGATAATGTTCAAGAAAATATTGATTGCCAATAGGGGCGAAATCGCGGTGCGCATCATCCGCGCTTGCAATGAAATGGGAATTGAAACCGTGGCGGTACATTCGGAAGCGGACCGCGACAGTCTGCACGCAAAACTGGCGGACAAGTCCATCTGTGTGGGGCCGGGACCGGCAATCGACAGTTACCTGAACGTGCCGAGTCTGATTTCCGCGTGCGAGATTTCCGGTGTGGAAGCAGTGCATCCGGGATACGGTTTTCTGTCGGAAAACGAAGATTTTGCCGAGGTCTGCGAAGCGCACGGTCTTACTTTCATCGGTCCGCCGAAAGATTCCATCGCTCGCATGGGCAACAAGATTGAAGCCAAAAAAATCGCGCGTAAGGCCGGAGTGGAACTGATACCGGGTTCCGAGGGCAGTGTTTCCGGCAATGACCCTGAACTAAAGAAAATGGCGCGCAAGATCGGGTACCCTTTAATTGTAAAAGCCGCGGGCGGCGGCGGCGGTAAAGGTATGCGGATTGTGACGCATGAGGAAGCGCTGGAAGAAACTGTGCGCACTGCATCGCACGAAGCCAAAGTTGTTTTCAGCGACGACAGAGTTTATCTGGAACGCTATTTCGAAGACCCGCGTCATATCGAAATTCAGCTGCTTGCGGACAAGAACGGAAAAGTGGTCTATCTGCCCGAGCGCGATTGTTCGGTCCAGCGCCGGTACCAGAAACTGATCGAAGAAACTCCGTCACCGGCAGTAGACCCTAAACTGCGGAAAAAGCTGGGCAAAGCCGCGCGCCGCATTGCGGAAGAGGTCGGGTACCAGTCGGTGGGAACTGTTGAATTCTTGCTGGACAAGGACGACAATTTTTATTTTATGGAAATGAACACGCGTATTCAGGTGGAACATCCGATAACGGAAATGATTTCCGGACTGGACCTGGTGAAATGGCAGATACGTCTTGCGGCCGGTGAACGGCTGGACTTTGACGAGGATGATATCCGTATCCGGGGACATTCCATCGAGTGCCGGGTCAATGCGGAGGATCCGGACCGCGATTTTGCGCCTTGTCCGGGCAAGATTGAACGGCTCATATTTCCGGGCGGGCCGGGTATCCGTGTGGACTCGCACATTTTTTCCGGATATGAGGTGCCGCCTTTTTACGATTCTTTGCTGGCCAAAGTGATTGTAATCCATTCGGACCGCGAATCCGCCATCACCCGTATGCGCCGCGCTTTGAGGGAATTCGAAGTGGAAGGTATCAAAACCACCATTCCGTTCCACCAAAAAGTGCTGGAACATGACGCGTTCCGGTACGGCGACGTGACCACCAGCTTCGTCGCAAAACACATTTTTGTAAGTGGCAACTAGAAAGCAGAAGGTCCGTCCCCGTCTCGCGCTGGCCAGAATCCTCAAAAAAGCCCGCAGGTCGAAGAAAGTGGTATTTACCAACGGCTGTTTTGATATCCTGCATCTCGGACATGTGCGTCTCTTGGAAAAGGCGCGGAGTCAGGGAGACCTGCTGGTGGTGGGACTGAACTCGGATTCGTCGCTCCGCCGTCTCAAAGGACCGGGTCGTCCGCTGACGAATCAGCGTGCGAGAGCGGAACTGCTGGCGTCGCTGGAGTGCGTGGACTTTGTCACGTTTTTTTCTGAACCGACTCCTGCGGAGACGATTGACATTCTGAAACCGGACGTTCTCATCAAGGGCGGCGATTACAAGCGGACGGAAATTGTCGGGCACGATAAAGTTAAAAAGTTGGTGCGGTTTCCGGTGGTCAAGGGATATTCCACCACAGCGCTGATCCACAAGATTTTGAAGACCTATGGCCGTGAAACAGCGCTCTGAAAGTGTGCTCCGTCTTTTGGACGCGAATCTGAACCGCGCCAGAGAAGGATTGAGAGTGCTGGAAGATACGGCCAGATTCGTTTGGAACGACAGCGCTCTGTTCCGCAAGTTCCGCGCGGAACGTCATGGTCTGGATCTGGTGACCCGCAAATTTTACCCTGAACTGCTCCGCTCGCGAGACAGCAGAAACGATGAAGGTCGTGTGACAGCGGAGTCGGGCAGGAACAGTGTGAAAAGTGTCGTGGCAGCCAATTTCCGTCGGTGTGAAGAGTCTCTCCGCGTGCTGGAAGAGTACGGCAAAGTGTTTGCAAAAGGCGCGGCAAAAGAGTTTAAGAGGATGCGGTTCGGGATATATACGCTTGAAAAAAAGACCATGGAGTTAAAGGGTAAACGGGTTCAGTGAGCGTGCCGGTTGTGGAAAATTCAGATGTCCGTATGAAAATGAAGAACGCGCGGCTTTACTGTGTCAGCACGCCGCCGGGGCCCGGTCAAAGTTACGAGAAAATGTTCGAGTCTGTTTGCCGCGGCGGTGCGGACATTGTCCAGCTCAGAGATAAGTCATTGAGTTCGGATGAATTGCTCAGTCTGGCCCGCAGATTGCTGGTGATATGCCGGCGGTACGGATCGCTTTTTATCGTCAATGACCGTCTTGATGTGGCGCTGGCTTGCGATGCGGACGGTGTGCATCTGGGACAGGAAGATATGTCGCTGGCTGAAGCGCGCAGAATTGTGCAGGATTACGGACGTGTCGGCGGAATAGACATGACAGGAAAATTTTTGGTCGGGGTTTCCACCCATTCGCTGGAGCAGGCGTTGGCTGCGGAATCAGGCGGCGCGAATTACATCGGATGCGGGCCTGTTTTTGCAACGCCGACCAAACCGGATTACGGCGCTGTCGGGTTGGAACTGGTGAGCCGGTATCGTCAGAAGGTGAATGTGCCGTTTACCGCTATCGGCGGGATTGACGAAAAAAATGTGCGGCAGGTGGTGGATGCCGGTGCCCGGTGCGTGGCTGTGGTCCGTGCGGTTTTCGGGCAATCCGAACCTGAATCTGCGGCGCGCGCCATTAAAAAAATAGTTTGTTCCGGAGAAGGTGTAATTTGAAACAGGTACGTGTTAAAGTTCCGGCGTCAACTGCCAATCTGGGGCCGGGTTATGATGTGCTGGGGCTGGCAGTTGAACTTTACAATGAACTGGAAGTCCGGATGGAGAAAGTTCCGGGCGGCCGCAGCGCCAAAGTGGAGATATTTTCTCAAGGTGAGGGAGCGGGGCGGCTTCCGCAGGACGAAAAAAATATTGTCTGGCAGTCTATGCGCGAATTGTTCCGCGCGGCGCATTTCTCGACGGACGGCTATGTTTTTAAAATCCGTCAGACGAACAGGATACCGCTGGCTCGCGGGTTGGGTTCCAGCGCAGCGGCCCGTTTGTCCGGAGTACTGGCTGCAAACGCTCTTTGCACAAAGCCGCTGAACGAACAGCGGGTTCTGGAACTGGCAGTCCGTCTGGAAGGTCATCCGGACAATATAGTCCCCGCACTTTTCGGCGGGCTGGGAATTTCAGCTTTGGACCAGGGTAAAGTGCTTTACGTGAGAATGCCTGCGCCGCCTGGTCTGCGCGCTGCTGTGGCAGTGCCTGAATTTGAATTGTCGACGAAAAAAGCGCGTGCGGTATTGCCGAAAAAGGTTCTGCATACCGACGCTGTATTCAATGTCTCAAGAGTGTCCATGCTGGTAGGCGCATTGGCCGGCAGGAACTACAAATTGCTGGACAGGGCCATGGACGACCGCCTGCATCAGACGTATCGCAAGAAACTGGTGCCGGGACTGGAACAGGCGATGGAGAATGCCCGAAAGGCCGGAGCGCTGGGTTCGGCATTGTCCGGCGCAGGACCGACGGTTTTCGCTTTCGCGGAACCGGTCCGAGCGCTGGCTGTGGCAAATGCATTGGCCCGCGGATTCGCTTCGCGCGGAATCAAAGCGCAGGCGCGGGTTTTTAATTTTTCAAATAAAGGGGCGCAAGTATCGTGTCAGTGAAAACAGTGGTCATGAAGTTCGGCGGGTCGTCGGTAGCGGACGCGGACAAGATTAAAAACGCGGCCCGCAGGATTTTGGCCAAACGAAAAAAAGGCGCGCGGGTCGTGGTGGTGGTTTCCGCTCCCGGCGACACGACAGACGATTTGATAACGCTGGCGGAAAAAATCACGGACTCTCCGCCGGAACGGGAAATGGACATGCTCCT
>CAYHWZ010000015.1:0-16010 GCA_964359975.1 uncultured Elusimicrobia bacterium
CACATACACAAAAAAATAATTAAATTTTTTTATTTCAACCTCAAAATTTTCAATAACGAAAAAAATGTGCAGTTCGATGACCCTCTCCGCCTGACGGATAAGGACGTTTCCGTCCGGTACGACACGCTCGAATTTGTGGATGAACTCAATCCCAACCGCGGGCTCGGTCTCAAATCACAGGGCGTACTGCTCACCGCCGAACCCATGTCCTGGTTCGAACTCTACGGATTTTATCTCGATAAGTCCAACACGGACCGCACTATTAACTTTTTCAGCAACATCGAGGACACTTACGTCGAGGACAACTGGGGCGTGCGCGCCAAACGTTCGTTCGGCGAAATTTTGAACGTCGGTGTTTCCTATTTCACCAAGAACTGAATAAAGTGGCCGTATGCCGACGGGTACAACTATTTCCCTGACCCCACTCTGTTCCAGGGACACACGTTCAACTCCGTGGTACGTTCATCGTCACCCGCAGGCACACCGGCGGAATTTTTCAAAGGGTGGCGCGACCAGAGTTCCGCGGCTATTGATATGAAATTCCGCGCTCTGCCGGGATTCTGGATATACGGCGAATATCTCACCAAATCCGAAACTCTCCGTACCGTCCGCCGCAACGATAAACGCGGGCTGGACTTGCCCTCGACCGCGGACTGGAAACTCTACGACCAATCGCAGATCCATTTCGGAACTCAGTTCCGCGTGAAAGAGCGCATTACCGCCGAGGTGTTCTGGTCCAACATGGACACCACTCTCGGCAAAGTGCTCAATGTCCAGCAGGCCGCGGAACTCAGCGCCAAAACCAACAAGTACGGCGCCAAAGCTAAAGTGGATTTTACCAGCATGGTGTTCGGCGCAGCAGTTTCACAGGAAAAGTCCGACTCGTTCGGCAACGGAAATCTGTACATTGACCCGGGCATCATGCCGACCATCAAACAGTTCCGGTTCAGCAACTTTGCCAGTTCATCTCCCGCCGGCATGCTGGAAGGCGACCTCATGTTCCAGCCGTACATTAACTTTGATTTCGGCGACCGTTTCAAGGGCAGAATATTCGGCAATTTTCACAAGTACACACTGCGCACCGCGACTGCCACGCTCCAGTCATTCACGCTCAATCCTGCCGCCGCGTCCGCGTTCAATATCCAGACTTACGAAATCATCGCGGACTATCTGGCCAAAATCCGCGGCCCGTTCTATCTGCAGGGTTCCGTGCGCGTGGCGCAGTTTTCCGACCCGGACAAATATTCCGCCAAGGGGCAGTTCCTCTCCATGTACACCGCCGTGGTTTACCGTCTGAAAAAAAATATTCTCATCCGGCTCGGGTGGGGCGTGGACCCGGAAGGATTCGACGAAGATATGAAAGAGGATTTTGACCTCAGGGAACAGTTTTTATATAATCGTTATACAGAAGCGCTCAGCAACGGCGAGTCGGTCAGTCAGGCCCTGGTTACGGCCGAACGCGCGCTTGAAGTGGAAAAAAGGGTTGCCCTGCGTCTCGAAATAAAATTCTGATTTGATGTATAAAAAAATACTTCTGGTATTGTTAATGCTGGCCGGATGTTCCGGTCTCGGCGTGATACAGGACCGTCTCGCCCCGAAACAGATTGACGGGGGGAAAGTCCTGTTCCGCTATTATTCACCGTCGGCAAAGACCGTCACGATTGCCGGCGATTTCAACGGGTGGGAATACAAACAGGACCAGTCCAGAGCCATCTACCTTAAGCCCAACGACAAATATATCTGGTCCGCAGCCGTGCCGCTTTCGCCCGGACGCTACCGTTACAAAGTCGTGATTGATTACCAGTCGTGGATACTCGATTCCAATAATCCGCTTACCGAAGACGACGGAACAGGAAATCTGAATTCGTTGATCATAGTGAAATGAGGGAGGGTACAATGAGCAAAAACACCGCCGGGGGAATGAGACAGTTGGGTGCAGGCATTTTGACAGGTGCAGTCTTTTTTTTCATTCTTCACCTTTCACTTTTTACACCGGACCTGCGCGCTGAAGCAAAAAAGGTCGCGGGCGGAATAGAGTTTTCGTTCAAGAACGCAACGGCCAAAAGCGTGCACGTAGCAGGAGATTTCAACAGCTGGGCGGAAAATCAGGAAGGCAAAGTTTCCAGTCCAAACTTTCTCATGCAGAAAGGTTCCGACGGTGTCTGGCGCAAAACTATCAAAGTCGGCGGCGGTAAACACACGTTCAAGTATGTGGTCAACGGTTCGGAGTGGGTCTCTGATCCGTCTGTAAAGGAAATGGACAAGGATGGTAACTCGGTGTTCATGGCTGAAGGACCGGCCGCCGCGCCTGCAACCGCAATGTCCGGTTCCGCAGAAATGGCGCCCAAAGAAACCGCGTCCGGCGTGAAGTTCTCTTATAAAGGAAGCGCGAAAAAAGTTTCCGTTGCCGGTCAGTTCAATAAATGGAACATGGACGCCAATGTCATGACCGAGGAAAAGCCCGGCGTGTGGTCTGTGGTCATTCCCATGCCTGCGGGCTCGTACCTTTACAAGTTTGTGAAAGACGGAGAATGGATACTCGACGCTTCCAACCCGACGAAAGGTCAGGACGGCGGGATTGAAAATTCCTTGGTCAAAGTGGCTAAAGGTGTTGCGCCAGCGCCGTCAGCGTCCGCGGCGGGACCAAAGAAAATGAAAGCCGGATTTGAATTTTCTTTCCGTGCGCCGACTGCCAAAAGCGTTCACATCGCAGGCGATTTCAACAACTGGGCTGAAAACAATAACGGCAGTGTTACCAACCCGCAATACATGATGAACAAAGGTTCCGACGGTATCTGGCGCAAGACTATTCCGCTGTCCGCCGGCAAACACACTTACAAGTTCATTATGGACGGCAGCAACTGGACGCCTGACCCGAACAATGCCGAACCCCGCGACAAAGATGACAACTCTGTGCTCACTGTCGACGCTAAAGACGCCATGTCCGGCGCGCCTGCATCATCAGGCGGCGGCGCAGCAGCAGGTCCCAAAAAAGTTTCCGGCGGATACGAGTTCTCGTTCCGCGCGCCTACTGCCAAGACCATTCACCTTGCCGGCGATTTTAATAATTGGGGAGACAACAGCAGCGGCGCAGTTTCCAGCGAACAGCACCTCATGCAGAAAAGTTCCGACGGAGTCTGGCGCAAGACCGTGCCGATTTCCGCCGGTAAACACACCTACAAGTTCGTCATCGACGGAAACAACTGGACGCCGGACCCGGCAAACTCCGGCCCGCGCGACAAAGACGACAACTCACAGTTCACGGCAGAGTAAACAGGAGAAGTCTTTTAAGTGTAACCCCTTTTCTGTTCTCTCCCGACAATAGCGTCGGGAGGGAATACTAAGGGGCCTGTCCGCCGAAGAGGCGGGTTGCTGTTTTCTTACACCGGAGAAAAATATGCCCATAATTACGCTCACAATTCTATTTGCCGCGTCAGTTGCTTTTGCTCAAACTCCCGCTAAACCTGCGTCACAGGCAAAATCTCCGGCGCCAAAATCCGCGGCCAAACAGCCCACAAAGAAAACCGCATTGCCCAAATCCGCACCGCTTCTGTCACCGCAGGATTCCATTCTCTATACCCGCGAAATCCCGCCCGCAGAAATGGAGTCCGGCCAATCCTGGGTTGTGCCGCTCAGTCCGTACGTGTTCAACCCGACGAAAAAACAGAAAATACGAATCACCGGCGAGAACGCAGTCTTTGCAACATATAACCCTGCCGAACATTATGTCACTCTTTCTCCGCGTCCGGGCTGGTTCGGATTGGACAAAGTTCAACTGGAAATCACCGCAGGCAAAACCCAGTCACAGCTGACTCTGGTCACAAAAGTGCGCCAGCCCAACAAAGTCAAGTTCACATTTAAACCCAAATCACCCACAAAAAAAGTTTACATTGCAGGCGATTTTAACGGCTGGAATTCCGGCTCCAATCTCATGGACGGACCTGCGCCCGACGGCAGTTTCACACTTTCGCTCACATTGGGCGGAGGCCGTTACGGGTACAAGTTTGTGGCCGATGGTCAATGGCTGTCCGACCCGCAAAACCCGGACAAAATCCCGGACGGGTTCGGCGGATTCAATTCCATTGTCGAAACCAAACCCGGTAGTCTTCCCCGTCTGTCCGGCATTTCAAAAAAAGCTGCGTGGGATTCCGCCGCGCAAAAAGGACGTATAGATTTTTCCCTGCAGTATATCCCCGGCCCGCCGCAAAACTATTCACTCAACCCGGACGCAGTGATTGTCCTCCTGGACGGTAAAATGGCGCCCGGCAGCGCCGTGAAGTGGAACGGTCTATCGGGCACGCTGGATATTTCACTAACAGGGCTCGGAAAGAGCCGCCACACAGTGACCGTTGTTGCCGCTGATGTTGAGAGCCGCGTGACCAACGAAATATATTTTTCAGAAAGTTTCAGTACAGGCGCTGCGTCCGGCGACTGGCGCGATACCGTGCTCTATTCCATTGTCACTGACCGGTTCAGCAACGGTGATCCGGCCAACGATGCTCCGGTACAGGACAGTCTGGTTCCTCTTGCATTCAGCTATCAGGGCGGCGACTGGCAGGGCATCATCAATAAACTGAACGACGGATACTTTACCAACCTCGGCGTCAACGCGCTCTGGATATCTCCGGTCAACGACAATCCTGCAGGCGCGTACCCGGATTCACGAAAATTGCGCAACGTCACCGGATATCATGGATACTGGCCGATTTCACTTACCCGCACCGAGGAACATTTTGGTTCAATGGACAAATTGAAAGAGCTGGTCCAAACCGCGCATCAAAAGGGAATCAAAGTCGTGCTCGACGCAGTGCTCAACCACGTGCATCAGGAGCACCCGCTTTACAAGGAACATCCGCTGTGGTTTTCCGCGCTCACATTGCCCGACGGACGGCGCAATATAGCATTGTTCGACGAGCGTCCGCTCGACACCTGGTTTTCCGAATATATGCCGGACATTGACTATGACCAAAGCATGGAAGCTGTCAGCGCCTTTGTGGACAATACGCTTTGGTGGATGGAACAGTCCGGCGCCGATGGTCTCAGACTGGACGCGGTGAAACACATGCCTCACCATTTCTGGAAAACTCTGTGCAAAGCAATTAACGAGCGTATCGAGCTCCCGCAGGGGCGCACCGTGTACCTGGTGGGCGAATCCATTTCAGGGCGCGAAGTTATCAAAAGTTTTGTCAGCGGCGACGAACTTCACGGACAGTTTGATTTCCCTCTATATTGGGCCATACGCGGCGCGTTTGCATGGGAAACCGACGGTTTGGACCAGCTCGATACAGAGCGCGCGCGGTCAGAAACTGCTTTCGGCAGAAATTTGATGAGCAACATTATCGGCAACCACGACTTCACGCGTTTTATGGCCATGTCCGACGGAGACATCACTCCGCAGAATCAGGGCCAGGCCGAAGATATCGGCTGGAACATTCCCCCCAAAGTGGACGATGTGAGAAGTTACAAGAAACTGCAGTTGGCGCTGACATTTCTGTTCACACAGCCGGGTATCCCGACGCTGTATTATGGCGATGAATACGGTATCAGCGGTGCCGCGGACCCGGACAACCGCCGCGCCATGAAATTTGACGATGCGCTTACCGTGCAGGAAAAAGAAAATCTTGAATCTGTGCGCAAGATTATTTCCGCCCGCAACAATGTCCCCGCGTTCCGTCACGGAGTGCACAGAACCATCCGCGCGGAAAAAGACCTGTACGTTTATGCAAAAGAATTTTTCCAGAGCAAAGCAGTAGTGGCCCTGAACCGCAGCACATCAACCAAACCCATAGAGTTCATCTCGCCCGGCGTGAAAAAGTGGAAGAATCTGTTGACCAATACTGAAATCCCGGGTGACGAAAAAGGAACTGTCCGTATCAATTTGTCCGGCTATGAATCCGCAATATACATTCCCGCAAATCAGTAACAAATACAGCCGCGTATCCGGATGTGCAGGAAATGCGTTTTCATTTTGTTCTTGACACTCCCAATGGGATGTGGTAAAGTAACAAAATAGTCGCCAGGAGGGTAATGGTTTCGGGAGGTTTACTTGAACCAATGCCCCGTTAAGAAATATATTCTTCATAGTCGCCCCGCACCTGCAGTCCCCTCAATTATCTTTAAACACCTTTTAGAAAACTTCAAAGCCACTGGCTGTTGTTGGCTGCTGTCTATTGTCTTGTTTCTGCACAGTAATGCGTTGGTTTATGGAACAAACGGCATCGTTACTGTCGCGGGGAACGGCAATTATGGTTTTTCCGGAGACGGCGGACTTGCGACTAATGCGAAGCTTAGTTACCCGTATGCAGTTGCGACGGATGCTTCGGGGAATTTCTATATTGCGGACACAGATAATTGTCGGGTCAGAAAAGTAAGTTCATCCGGCATTATCACCACAGTGGCGGGGAACGGCAGCTGTGGTTATTCCGGAGACGGTGGTTCCGCAACAGCGGCAAAAATATATTACCCGTATGGAGTTGCGGTAGATGGCGCCGGAAATCTGTATATCGCGGATTTATATAGTTATCGGGTTAGAAAGGTCAGCACATCAGGTATTATTACTACCGTAGCAGGAAACGGAAGTTATGGCTTTTCCGGAGACGGAGGTCCAGCGACGTCGGCAAAACTTACTTACGCTTATGGGGTTGCGGTGGATGGAGCTGGAAATCTGTATATTGCAGATATATATAACTATCGGGTTAGAAAAGTCAGCACATCAGGTATTATTACTACGGTAGCAGGAAGCGGAAGCTATGGTTTTTCCGGAGACGGAGGTCCAGCGGTATCGGCAAAACTCTATTATCCTCAAGGAGTGGCAGTGGATGCAGCGGGTAATTTATATATTGCTGATTCAGGCAATCATCGAGTCAGAAAAGTCGATTCGGCTGGTATTATCACCACAGTAGCAGGTAGTGGAAACGGTGGCTTTTCCGGCGATGGCAGTTCTGCAGTTTCGGCAAGATTGTATTATCCTCAAGGAGTAGTAGTGGATGCAGCGGGAAATTTATATATTGCTGATTCAAGCAACTATCGAGTCCGGAGAGTCAGTTCATCAGGAATTATCACCACGATAGCTGGAAATGGCAGCTATATTTATTCCGGAGACGGAGGTCCGGCGACATCGGCAAGTTTTTACTATCCCGCCAGCATTTCCGTGGATGGGTCGGGGAATCTCTACATTGCGGACCCCTACAGCCATAGAATCAGAAGAGTCAGCGAAATGTCTGTTCCTCTCGATTCCCGAGCAGACAATATTGTAACGAATCAGCCGCTTTTGAACAGTGATGTAGTCGAACTTTACGATTATAACATTCCCGTAGGATCGGTTGGCATGGGCGAAACGATTAAAATCAGAGCCGATGCATCACCGCCTGCGGCAAGCGCGGGAGTCAAATTGGTGGGAGGCGCTGTTGACATTGTTCTCGGTTCCGCTAAAACAGAATTCAATAGAAGCGTTACCTTCGCGTTCACCGTCAATATGGAAGCGGTCAGAAGTAAACTTGCAGGCAAAAATTCAACCGCAGTCAAAATTGCCTACTACAACGGAGCCCAATGGGTTGTTGTGCCCAACTCCGAGCTTGTGGACAATAAAATCCGGTTCACTGTTTCGCATCTCACCAAGTTTGCAGTTGTTATTGCTGAACCCCCGACAGATTCCTCGAAAATCCTTGTATATCCCAACCCATTTGACCAGTCAAACACGGGACATGTGAACGCTGGAATTACTTTCGACGGCCTGACAGCTCATGCAAAAGTCAGCATATATGATGTTTCCGGTTCTCTTGTAAAGAACCTATCGCCTTCTGCGGGCAGTTCTGCTGTTTCATGGGATGTAAAGAATGAGGACAACATAGAGGTCGGTATCGGCCTCTACATTTTCGTCGTCACAGATTCAGCTGGCACAACAACCACGGGTAAAATAGCAGTCAACAGGCAATGAAAGCGCGTCACGTCATCTTGGTCAAGTCTGCAGCGCTGCTTCTGCTTGTTTCAAATCCATCAGCGCCGGTTTATGCAAAGAGCGGAGGATCAACAGCCGCAGCTTTGCTTCTTATTGATCCCGGCGCCAGGTCAAAGGCGCTTGCCGGAGCCCAGGTCGCATTTCACGAAGGGCTCGATGCAGCGTATTGGAATCCCGCAGTGCTGGCCAAATTCACTAAAAAGGAAATCGCGGTGTCATACTTGCGGTATTTCCTGGGTGAGAATATCAACTATGGAAACATTTCCCTGGCCATGCCCACCCGTTCACTGGGGACATTCGGTTTAAGGACTGCATTATTAGACAGCGGCGATATTGACCGTACTGATCTGAATGGGTTGAGAACAGGCACATTCAGAACTCAAGATGCAGTGCTGGGTCCTCAGTGGGCTGTCCGGATAGGTTCGCACTTGTCGTTTGGAGTCAGCGGACAGTACATCAGACAGACGGTAGATTCCATTCCTGTCAACGGATACGCATTCGATGCCGGCCTGCTTTTAACTTTTTGGAAAGACAGACTGAACTTCGGGTCAGGCGTAAAAAACATTGGCGGTGAAATAAGAAGCCGTCCGATACCGGGCGCAGCGCTGGCCGGATTTGCTTGCCGCCCGCTTCAAAATCTGACTCTCGCAGGACAAGTCGACTACGGTCTCAATAGTCCTATCATCGGACGGTTCGGTCTTGAATATACATTTCTGCAAAAAGTGTCCGCGCGCACGGGATACCGGTACGAACCCGACAGTCTCTCAAACCTAAGTTTCGGATTTGGGCTCGCGCTGAAAAATGCCATGCGTATTGATTATGCCTTTTTGCTAAATCAGCACAAAGCACTGGATAACTCAAACCAACTCTCAATTTCCTACATGTTCGGTTCTGTCGTTAAGACAAGAATGATTCAGCTCTGGCATCCCGGCGAAAGAGACGGCAGGGGTGTTTTCAGGCAAGGAGAAGTCGTGGCTGTCTTAAACCTGAAAGACAGGGGTGTGACTGAAAATGAAGCAAAGATGATTTCGGACATGATGCAGACAGCTTTAGTCAGAAGAAAAATATTCAAGGTCGTCGAAGGGAAAAAAGTCGAATCAATCTCACAGGAAGAATGGCATCATCTTGAAGAATGCAACGAAATCCATTGCGCAGTAAAACTGGGCACACTTTTGAATGCGAGCAAAGTTTTTATCGGTTCCGTCGGCCGGCTGGGCAGACTCATAGTTGTCACAGTACAGGCAGTTGATGTTAAAAGCGGCGAAGTTGTATACGCGGACAAAACGGATTCCGCATCCATTGAAAATATTGACACTGCCGTCTCTGAATTGGCGAAGAATATATCCAGATCCGTCTCATCTTATGACTGGTCGGACAAGTATGAATCAAAGTCGTTACGCGCAAGAAGAAATCTGCCGTACAAACGCTGGGAAATAGATGTTTCGGGAAGTTATCCCTATACTCTGGCGGATTATAGGGGAGCACAAGTCTGGCCGTCGTACGGTTTTTCTGCGCAGGTGGGGTATAATTCGAGAAGTTGGCTTCAGCTTGGGTTGGAGGGCGGACTTACTATCATGAATTTTGTGACATCCAGCAGGATGTATACCTTCTCCTACTCAAGTTACGACCAGACATCAACCAATGTGCGGCACATTTATGTTTTACCCCGGATGAAACTGCAGGGCTACGTGGGGAAATATATCCAGCCCTTTGTCGCCGTCGGTGCGGGATATTATAACAGACTGACCGCAACAAAGAATTGGTTATTGATAAACTACTGGAAGGTAGGTGAAACCACTCTCATCGAAGGAGGAGACACGGAAACTGTGCATGGTTTTGGCACACACACAGAATGCGGAATCAATATCGGACCGAGAAACAGCATGCTGAAAGTCAATCTGAAGGGTAAGTTTGAATGGGTGTTTGCACCGGTCAGAAATAAAACCATGTCGAATTCAATGTTCTCACCGAGTCTGGGAATAGTCCTGTCGTTCTAAACCAGCTACTTCAGCCGCAATTTAAGTTTCTTCTCGATCTGTGATTTTGTCAGCCGCAACGTCACCGCACACCCATTGTCATTCGTCCATTCTTTCCGTGTCACGGTTGATTTTTGAATCAATTTCCGCACCAGCGCGAACAGTTTAGCGTCACTTGCCAATACACTGTTCATAAACCGCCCATCCGTGCATTGCAGTCCCATTATTATAGCTTCAATCTGACGTTCCGCCATCTCCCGTGCCAGCTTGTAAGAACTCTCGCGCATCTCTTTCCCCGTGACCGCAGATTTCCCCGGCAGCCCGATGCCTGACGCTTCCACGATGCGCTGCTGAATCTTCTCCAGTCCCACCACTTCAAGCGGCTTGTGTTTTTTCGCTGAACAGGAACTCAAAACAAAAATGCACCCAAGCAATATCAGAAAGTTTTTCATGGCCTCGGCAAAATTCCCGTGCATTTCATCCGCGGTTCCTCCCGACGGTACTCAGCCACGCGCCCGCTCACTCTTCTGAGCACATTCGGGTCAATGTAACGTGCAAACCACGTCTTCGCGCCCGGCATTTCGCGCCGCCTCTTTTGCCATGTCCCGGCCTGCCACGCAGGTTTGGACCCGTTTCCTCTTACCTCCCGCTCAATCCATCCGCTTTCAGGTTCAATCCAAAGTCCGCTATTTTCACGCGCATCTGCCGGACCGCTCTCTTTCAAAAGTCGTTTCAAATCTTCCCTGCATTCAAACACTTTATTAAAATGAGACCCCTCCGTCTTGCCAATCCCGATGCACCCGAACTCGTATTGCCCCGTGCAGAATTTACGCTGGATAAAATTCAGCCGCGTCCGTAAAGCTGGTGTGCGCACTTTTTTGCGCATTGCAGTAATCGCCCGTGCGGTCTGTGAAAACAATTTGCGGAATTTGATAAGTTTCGGAGAGCTTGCGCAAAAATCAAACCAGTCCTTGTACCCATCTTCATGATACGGCGCGCCGCGTTTGCTGAGCGAAGCCACCATCCACTGCGCCTGCCCGTCCGGAATTTTAGCGACCGCAATTCTTTTTTTCACGCGTGAAAGAAAATCCCGTACCGACGTAATTTTGTGCGGAGTGTTTTGGGAAATATGGTCCAACAGCCGCGCCCAGTTCCGCCAGAGCGGCTGAGGATACGCGCCGTGATGATAACCCCACAAGCCCGCAGCTTCCGCGTCCTCGGCATAAACTGCAATCGCGTCCTGCTTTTTGTACGTGCGCCCTAGTTCATCCAGATGACGCGACGGCATATCAAAATAAGTTGCGCGGTCGCTGGCCCACACTGCCAGATTCACCAACTGCTTGAACGGTTCATCGTCGTTGATAATTGTCAGTTGCCGGTCTTTAACCGCCGTGACATGCGGCACATGCACATCATTCGTACCGCTTTTTGCCAGAGTCTGCTGTTCCACAAGCGTGTACTCGTACCCAAACTCGCGGACAATTTTCACAAACTCCTGTTTCCAGCACCGCTCCGAAATCCAAAACCCTTTCGGCTTAACGCGGAAAAACTTCCACAGAGTTTCCAGATGCTGTTCCATCTGCAGACGGTTGGAGAACGGGTCAGAGGCCGCCATCACATTCTGCGCGTACGTCGAGCCGAGCAATTCAAACTGCCCGTCGGCAACGCCGTCCTTTACCGCGCGCAGAGTCGGCGAATCCATGCTGTGCAAAGATTCCAGCAGAGTCCCGGAAAAATGCAGAGTGAACCGCAGCTTTTTATGGCGCCGCAAAACGTCCACCAGTCCCCGGTAACAGGACAGGTCGGCTATTTTAGTGTAATTGGACCAGGATTGGTTGAAATGAAAAAGAAACGAAACCGAAACAGGCAATTACGGTTCAGTTACAGAATCGTGTTGCCGGACTCGTGTTCGAACAGATGAATCTTGTCCATGTTGATGACAAGGTCAATGTCCTGATGTGGTTTTGCCGTGTTGTTGGGTTCCACACGCGCGACAAAGTTATTTTTGCCTGTGTTAAGGTAGAGATACTTCTCCGCGCCCATGGGTTCAACAACTTCGATGGTGGCTTTGAGCACAGACCCTTCGTTGACGGACCCGGAATAAAATAGACGGTCATAGATATCTTCCGGACGCACGCCCATTACCGCGACTTTGCCGGCATGCGGCTGCACTGCGCCGAGCGAGTCCGCGCTCAGTTTCAGTTTGAACTGGTTGGACGACTCGCCGTTCACATTTTCTTTGAGCCAGAGTTCACCGTCGGACGCGCCCTTGGTGACCACCACTTCCATAAAGTTCATGGGCGGAGAACCAATGAACCCTGCGACAAACTTGTTGACCGGATGATTGTAAAGTTCGAGCGGCGGCGCAATCTGCTGGACAATGCCGTCTTTCATCACGCAGATTCTGTCGCCCATGGTCATGGCTTCGACCTGGTCGTGCGTGACATAAATCATGGTAGTCTGGAGCCGGTCGTGTAGTTTGGAAAGCTCGGTGCGCATCTGCACGCGCAGTTTGGCGTCAAGGTTGGAGAGCGGCTCGTCAAAAAGAAAAACTTTTGGTTTGCGCACAATGGCGCGTCCCACGGCTACGCGCTGTCTCTGACCGCCGGAAAGTTCTTTGGGTTTGCGGTGCAGGAGATTTCCCATGTTAAGGATTTCCGCGGCTTCTTTCACTCGCTCATCAATTTCTTTTTTGGAATAGCCGCGCAGTTTGAGACCGAAAGCCATATTGTCATAGACTGACATGTGGGGATAAAGCGCGTAGTTTTGGAAGACCATGGCAATGTCGCGGTCTTTGGGAGGCACATTATTGACTTCGCGTCCGCCGATGGTAATCCTGCCGTCGGAAACTTCTTCAAGGCCTGCAATCATGCGCAGCGTGGTGGACTTGCCGCATCCGGAAGGTCCAACGAGGATAAAAAATTCTTTGTCAGGTATGTCTATGGATACATTCTTGACCGCCGAGGTGCCGTCATATCTTTTCCAAACGTCTCGCAGAATAACTTCAGCCATTCGAAGTCCTCCTTCCGGAATGAATCCCACAGCCCATTCGAGCCATATTCAATAAGTAGACCAAATTAGGGGGGGAAAGTCAATTGCCTGACTTCGCAGGTACCGCAGTTGCCCGATTTGTCAGGTAACTGGATAAACTTTGCTCAGAGCGGCGGAAGTTTTTTGTGCCAGCCGGTTTTCTGCTGGTAGGCGCGCGACATTTTCAGCATGGTTAGCTCGTCGAACGGGCGGCCCAGTATCTGGAATCCGGCCGACATCCCGCTGTTGTCAAATCCGCATGGTACCGACATCCCCGGCACTCCGGCAAGGTTGCACGATATCGTGAATATGTCCGACAAGTACATCTGCAGCGGGTCGGAAACCTTCTGCCCGATTTTGAACGGCGGTGTGGGCGATGTGGGCGTGATAAGTACGTCCACTTTTTTGAACGCGTTCTCAAAATCTCTGCATATCAGTGTGCGCACTTTCTGCGCTTTCGCATAATAGGCGTCGTAGTAACCGGACAACAAAGCGTACGTCCCCAGCATGATGCGCCGTTTCACTTCCGGTCCGAACCCTTCCCCGCGCGATTTTTCGTATGTCTCGGCCAATGCCGTTGCCTGCGAACTGCGGTGCCCGTATCGTACCCCGTCGAACCGTGCCAGATTCGCGCTCGCTTCCGACGGCGCCAGTATATAGTACACTGCCGTGGCATAGTCCATGTTGGGCAGCGAAACTTCCTCTGTCACTGCGCCCAAACCTTCAAATATTTTAACCGCGTTCATCACCTGGTCGCGCACTGATTTGTCCAGCCCGGACACAAAATATTCTTTCGGCAGTCCGATTTTCAGCTTTCCCAACGGTTCTGACAATTTTCCCGCATAGTCCGGCACAGGCGCGTCGGCGGAAGTGGAATCTTTTTCGTCGCTGCCCGACAATGTCTGCAAAGCCAGCGCGCAGTCTTCCGCAGTGTTGGCAAACGGACCGATCTGGTCCAGCGATGACGCAAATGCTATCAACCCGAACCGCGACACGCGCCCGTATGTGGGCTTCAGTCCCAAAACTCCGCAAAATCCCGCCGGCTGACGGATGGACCCGCCCGTGTCAGACCCGATGGACAATGCGCTCATGCGCGCGGACACGGCCGCCGCCGAACCTCCGCTGGACCCGCCGGGTACGCATTCCAAATTCCACGGATCTTTCGTGGTGAAAAGCGACGAGTTTTCCGTCGATGAACCCATGGCGAATTCGTCCATGTTCGTCCTGCCGATAAGCACTGCTCCGGATTCGCGCAGTTTGCGGATAACAGTGGCATCGTAAGTGGATGTGTAGTTCTTCAGTATCTTCGAAGCGCAGGTGGTGTGCCATCCGGTTATGCAGATGTTGTCCTTAATTGCGATAGGCACTCCGGCAAGTGAACCCGCTGGTTGTCCGGCGCTGATTTGTTTGTCAATCTTTTCCGCAGTTTCCAATGCGCCCTTTTCGTCAATCTCTATGAAAGCTTTCACGCGCGGGTTCAGCGTCTTGGCGCGTTCCAGAAAAACCATCGCGATTTCCTGCGCGGACAGTTCTTTGGATTTCACTTTGGCGGAAAGTTCCGCGGCGCTCAGTTCAAACAGGTTCATTCGATCACTTTGCGGACTTTGAAAAAGTTTTCTTCGGATTCAGGCGCGTTCTTGAGGATCGGCTCCTGATGCGTCGGCGGAATCATCTTGTCGTTGCGCCAGACCGTGCGGGTAAAGAACGGGTGCGAGGTGGGGGGCACGTTGTCCGTGTTCAGTTCGTTCAGTTTCTCTATATAGGAAAGGATATGGTCGAGCTGGGTGGTGTAGCTTTCCTTTTCCTCTTCGGTCAGGTAAAGCCGCGCCAGCCGCGCCACATATTCCACATCTTTTTTTGTAATTGCCATTTTATATTTTGCTTAACGGAGCATATTTTAGCAAAAATTTGCGCCATGTGCCTGATTCGAATTCAACTGTGACTTTCGGGTCTTCGTCCGTGCCGCTGCGTTTGATCACTTTGCCGTTGCCGAAATCAGGATGATGCACGCGGTCGCCCACTTTGAACAGCGGCGATTTCCGGCTGGCTGGTTCGTCGGCTGTCTCGGTGTAAGATTTGGAACTTGATGCTGTCTGAGGCAGGACCGACGGTGAAAGGCCGGCTTCGCTGATAAATCTGGACGGACGGTTCCAGTGCACTTGTCCGAACAGGCGCCGCGATGCGGATGAAGTGAGGAAAAGATGGTTCTTTGCGCGTGTCATGCCCACGTACGCGAGTCTGCGCTCTTCTTCCAAATCTTCCTGGCTGAACTGGCTCTCTCCGAGGGGAAAAAGTCCTTCTTCCATTCCGGTCAAAAACACTGCGGGAAATTCCAGTCCTTTCGCAATGTGCACGGTCATCATGGTCACGCAATCTTTTTTTTCGTCCCAGGAATCCATGTCTGTCACCAGCGAGACTTGTTCCAGGTAGGCGCGCACTCCGCGGTCCTCGGACTTTTCTTCAAATTCTTCCGCTGCGTTCAAAAGTTCCTGCACGTTGTCCAGCCGCGCAGCCGAATCCAGGTCCGTGCGCGCTTCTTCCTTTAATATGGAAAGCATCTGGGTCTGTTCCAGCACTTCCTGTACCCGCTGGAAAATCGTAACGCTGTCCATGCTCTGCGTCCATGCGCTGATCATTTTGCGGAACTGTATTAACGATTCGCGCGCGCGTTTCGGCAGCTGGTCAGTGAGTTCCGCCTGTCCGCACGCTTCGTAAAGCGATACGGACCGTTCCGCGGCGAACTTTTCAATCGTCTCCAAAGTGGTCTTGCCGATTCCGCGCGGCGGACAATTGACGATTCGCTTGAAACTCAGGTCGTCGTTGGTGTTGGCCATTAGTTTCAGATAGGCGAGCACGTCTTTGACCTCGGCACGTTCGTAAAAGCGGACGTTGCCAATCACGCGATAAGGGATGTCCGCGCGCCGCATGGCGTCTTCCAGTACGCGTGACTGTGCGTTGGTCCGGTAGAACAGCGCGCAGTCTGTCAACCGGTAGTCGCCGTTCCGGCAAAAATCCAATATCCGGTTTGCTATCCAGTCCGCTTCTTC
>CAYHWZ010000016.1:0-14992 GCA_964359975.1 uncultured Elusimicrobia bacterium
TGTGGCATGCAGTTTTTTCACCGGTACATTCACCTGTTCAAATCCTTCGATAATCTTCATGGTCCCCATGGCGGTTGATTCCAACAGTGCACGGTATATTTCATGGGCCTCAGTGTTCAAGGTGCATCCCAGCAGCAGTCCGGACAAGTTCGCATTGACCAGCACGGACCGGTTCCCGTTCCACCAGTCCAGCGCCAGCAGACCGCTCTCTCCCGCACGGGTCAATGCGGCCTGATTTTCAAGAATCTGATAGTTATCTTTCCGCCCGTTCTTTTTCAATGACTGAGACGGCGCGCAATTTTTCACGAACCAGGCAAAAATATCACCCACGCCCGCCTGACCGGCTTCATACCCGTAAAATCCCGGGATAATCCCGTCTTCCACAACTCCGCAAATACCTTCGACCAATTTTTCTTCCCGGCTCAAAAGCAGATGACAGGTGGAAGTGCCCACACAAAGCACCAGTTCATGCGGATTGCCGACGCCGCATCCCAACACCGCGGAATGGGCATCAATGATTGACACAGCGACTGGAACATCGGGATGCAGTCCGGTCAGTTTTGCCCAGTGAGGAGTAAGAGTTCCGGCTTTGTGCCCCGGCGGAAAAAAAAGATTTCCGATTTTTTCGTCAACGACATTTTTCAGACCGGAATTGAGAGACGCAAAAAAGTCCTGGCCAGGGAATCCATCCTGTTTTGACCACAAGGCCTTATATCCGGCGCCGCATGAACTTCTGCGCTCATTTCCGGTCAACTGCCAGACCAGCCAGTCCTGAGCTTCCATAATTTTGTCCGCCGCGCCGTAGATTTCGGGCGAGTCGCGGATGATTTCAAGCGTTTTGGAAAAGAACCATTCCGACGATACTTTTCCTCCGTACCGTTTCAGGAACTTTTCGTTCCTTTCCCCGGCGACTTGATTGATCCTGTCCGCTTCCGGCTGGGCGGCATGATGTTTCCACAATTTTACCCAGGAATGAGGATTGTCCCTGAAAGCAGAGATATTGCACAGCGGAGTTCCGTCCGACTTGACCGGCAGAATAGTGCACGAAGTAAAATCAATCCCGATTCCAATCACATCATCCGCCTTCACTCCGGACTGCTTCAGGAGAGAAGGAATTTTTTTCAGAATATCCAGATAATCGGACGGGTCCTGCAGCGCCCAGTCGGGCTCGAGTCTTACCTTCTTTTTGACCGGCAGGACACGGTCAATGACGCCATTCCGGTATGCGCTGACAACGCACCCTGCCTGTTCACCGGTTGAAATATCCACCAGCACAGCGCGCGAAGATTCTGTGCCGTAATCCAGTCCCAGCGAAAATTTCCCCGGTCTATTTTTCAATAATACTCCGAATCCACCGACAATCTGTTGCCGGACAGTCGTGACATTATCAGATTAAGTTTTTCAGCTTTGACTTCACTTCTCCGGCGAACTTGTCCATATGCGACGAGACGAAATCAATGATGTCCAGTCCGGGATCTGCAATCAGAGGCGTCAGGTTCATGGCAAATATAAGTCCGGTAGCGCGGTCAGTGCCATGCGAAGAAAAATAGGTGGCGTTGGACCTTCTCCGTCCCATCGTAGCCAAGTCATATCTTTTCCCCCCGCGGATCTGAGAATCGAATACACCCAGAAGCGACGCAGCCAGATTTTCATGACCGGAAACATCGAACACCACTTTGTCCTCATCCGGCATCCAGTCCAGGTTCCGCCAGACTTCGCAGCCGTAAAGAAACTTTGGTTTTTCTTCCGCGGGAAGTTCTCTCAAGGCCTGGATGGTTTTCAGCGCAACAGCGACATGAGTGTCGTGTTTATCGGCAAGATTGTGGGTGTAAATGTGCGTGGGGCGGGCATGACGGAACAATTCCTTCAGTTCCTCTTTGACAGAAGTATTTCCCGGACTCTTCACATCGGCAGAAGAATAATTGAGCAAGGCCATGCCGCTGTATTCGCCGACAACCGCTGCTTTTTTCTGCTCCAGTTTCCGCACCCTTTTCATTTGCTCGTCGGAATAGCCGGCATATATATCGTCTCTCGGGCTGCCTGCTCCGTCGGTGACAGTCACACCGAAGAAATGATTCTGTTCCCGGCCAAAACATTCCAGAATCCCATGATACGCCATTATTTCCAAATCGTCCTGATGAGCGGAAATACCCATGTGCGTAGTGCGTTCAAATGCCTTGCTTTCGGGAACGTTGTCAGGTATGAATATTTCAGCTTCGGGATTTTTCAGTTTCATTTGGGCATGACCGATGTCATCAGCGGAACCATAAAGCCAGTCTATATAATTGACCAACCAAATGCAATATGCCGTACATATATGTCAGAAACGCGTTGATGCAAGAACCGCCCGGGGGAAATGCTGATTTCCTTTGACGTGACCTTCCCCACAGTCTTACCGGGAATGCTAACCTGCGAAAACGAACGGAAGGACTTCTTCGGCGGGCATTCTCAAGATCAGGTTTGCGTCAGCGTCGTACAAAGTTTCGGAAAGATTGACCACTGCCAGTTTCGCTCCGTTCTGGATTGCGGTCTGCACGATGGTCCCGTCATATTCTCCTACCAGTGACGAACCCAGCACAATGAGCAGGTCGCAGTTCTTGGCCCAGCTCAGGGACTTGAAAAGGATATCCTGCTCCAGGGTCTGTCCGACTGAAATCGTGTTGGGTTTCATCAATCCGCCGCAGGCACTGCATTGGGGAACTTCAACTCCGCTTTCCAATTGCTGATTGACACTTTCCCACGGTTCCGGTTTGCGGCAGACCACACAGACAATCACGCGGTTGGTCCCGTTTAGTTCAATCACTTTTTCCTGGGCAAGCCCCGCCATCTGGTGCAGACCGTCGATATTTTGGGTCACCACGCCGACCAGTTTTCCGGACTTTTCATATTGGCCTATCGCAAGGTGAGAAATGCTGGGCTTTGCCCTGGCCATCACTTTCATAAATTCTTTTTTCCGGCGCCAGTAATCCCGCTGCTTTGCAGGGTCGCGCAGGAACTCATCGTAACTGACCGGCAGGAACCGGTCCCACACCCCGCCTTTTCCGTGGATTTCAGAAAAACCGCAAGCCCGGGATATCCCCGCCCCGGTGAAAATCAGGATTCGGCCGGACTTTTCCGCCAGTTTGGAAAGATCTTTGACGGTGCCGTTTTTCAGCCGGATATGAATTTTTTTCATCAGCACATTCTTGACCGCTCCTAGAATAGTGGCAAGCGCGGCAAACTGTTTTGTTTCCCTGTTTCTGAACTGCATCATTTTCTCAAACCGCGAGGCGATTGCAGGGTTGGCGTTCAGCACTCTGCGGAAATCTTCCCTGAAAATAGTCAGAGTCTTGAGAGGTGTTTTGGCAGTGACCGTTGCGTTTCTCTGGTAGTGAGTGATGACGGCAGATTCTCCGAAAAAGTCCCCGTTACTGAGCGTGCGCACCGGAATATTCAAACCATTTTTGTCGATGCTGATGGCCGCTTCCCCGTTCTGTATCCAGTAAACAAAGTCGCTGGCATCTCCCTGGACAATCACTTTTGCTCCGGCGGGAAAAGTTTTTGAAAACAAGGCCTCGGCAAACGACTCAATCTCGCCTGCTTTGAAATGTTCAAAGAGACCTTGTTTCATCAAGGATTTCCGTACCCAATCTATTTCTTCACGGGCAAGAGCCATAGTTTGATTGATTTTAATTGTAGCATTTTTAGGCGTCATTGCAGTGGATGGCCATATTCCCGATAGCGCAGATACTGGTGAGCCGGTGAGTTTGTCCAGAGCTTGAGGGACCCCTTGGGACACCGTAACACTTTTCGGGCAACAAAAAACCGTCAGGGAAACTTGTGATTTTCCTTGACGGTCAAGCGTTTTGAAATGGTTGCGGGGGCAGGATTTGAACCTGCGACCTTTGGGTTATGAGCCCAGACCCCTCACTTTGTTGGAGTTTGTTGGAGTCATGTGGAGTATACTTTTGAGTCGGTGACCGGAACTTCTATTTGTATGGAGTTTGTTGGAGTTAGCTGGATTCGTATGAAAATTGGACACCGGAATGGACACCGCTGGCCCCTGCTGCCGAACACCTCCCTGCAATGGCCGACAAGGCCTTCCCCCATCTCCCCCAGCCGGTCACATTGGCTGACGAATCAAATTGCGCAAACTCATTCAGTTAACCAGCCGGGAAGCTCGATTTCCGACTCCGCAACCATCATAAAATCGCGCTCCACCACGTTAAGATTCTTGATGTAGAGTGGAAGTTCGTCAGCGCGCGCGTCAAACTCATAAATTCCCATCGCCGACTTGAAGCGCTCAACCAATTTGGCGTGAGGCACTTTTTTCCGCTCGACCATGGCCCGGATATCGCTGACGTCATCCGCACCAAACCTCTTTATTTTTGAAACTACCACATCTACTACATCCATCACCTCGACATGGAAATGAGCGAGCGCCCTGTTCAACTCTCTCAGCGGAATATAGTGAGGTGACTGGGGTAAAAATGGGATGCCGCCAGAGACGATGTCAAGGTAAATCCGATGGCGCTTGTGGATAGTAGTACCCCGCCCCGCGAGTTCCAATAGTTCCTTTTTTACACTGGCCGTAATGTCGGCGGTTTCCAAAACATCAGCGTCCTTGGTCCCGCGATTGTAATCAGTCTGGAGTATCAGCGCTGAAGACCCCAGAATGCGCAGGTGAATTTTAGATGTTGCGGCGCCCTTCCACTCACGGTCAAGCTCAGCAAAGAAGTTCTTGATATTATCCACGAGCCGCTCTCAGCGCACCCACAAAATCTCTTTGCTGAATCCGCGTTATGATGTGCCACCTCTTGGAAATACTGGAGGATGCGGCTCTTACCTCCGCCGCGCTTTTTTCGCTGACAATATCAGCATCCAATATATCGCTATGCTGCGGTTTTGTTTTCGCAAGCGCTTGAATCCACGGTCTGACAAATAGATTGAGAACCATTTCAGCTTTTCTGTACTGAACCTCATACGCCTTTGGCAATTTCTCCCTCAGCTCAAGTTTTATCGCTTCCAACGTATGCTCCAAAACCCACCCTAACCGCAAATCATATCCGGCTTCCGCGAGCTGCGCTCTCAACCTGTGAAGGTTTATTGCCTGAATCTGAGTGACCGCAACCGGAGCAATAGCGGTGATGTCCCGAGGCGACTGCGCTGATACCAGAACCTCACGGATAAGGTCATTAACCTGCTTGACTTTGTCAGAGGGGAGCGACTCCTGCTCTTGAAGATGTTTTGCGCCCAAATGCACCAGCGCGTTGCGGAGATAGGCAGAGCTGGATGTTTTACCAGAGGTAAAATAGTCAACCGGCACATTGAAGGTCTTGAGAATCAGGAGGAACTGCTCAGCAGAAAAGGACCCTTGACCATGCTCGATTTCAGACAACCGGTTCTGCGACAACCCCAGTTTTTTGGCGAGTTCGGTCTGAGTCCACCTGCGTTCGCGGCGCAACAGACGCACATTCCCGGATATTTGTTCTCTTAACAGTCTGGTTTTCATATTATATTAATCGGTAAACCGATACTTATATCGATATACCGATATTATATACCAAGAAACTATCCCTGTCAAGAGGTGAGCGGTGGCGCCGCCTTTAATCGCTTTCATCCTGGATAGGCGAGAAGCAGACGATGGAGAGGAATAAAGGTAAAAGAAGGTCTGACTGAACCGCGTTCGAACTAATGTTTTGGTCTTGACTACCGACTCTGGATTTTCTCATAGACGACTTTGCGATTGCCAACAATCCAGACCATGACCTTGTTCCCCTTGACATCGTAGATGACTCTGTAATCACCTACCCGGAGCTTCCATAACCCCAAAAGAGAACGCCGCAGCCTTTCCCCGTATCGTGTTGGTTCCGTCTCCAAACTCTGCTCTATCGCGCGTTTGATACGAACTTGGATATTCTTTGGAAACTCATCCAAATCCTCATTGACTTCAGACCTGTAGTCAATGAGGTGGGAAGTCAATCTACTTTATTCCCCTTCTTTTCCAGAAATCGTGATGGGCAATGGATGGGGACTTGTTTTTCATGCGGGACCGGGCAATGTACTCCCAGGCACTATCTTCATACAGTTCCAATGCCTCCAACAGCAGGTCTCTTGCCTTCTGCGAGAGCGACACCCCATCTCTTTTGGCCAGTTTCTCCAGCGCTCTAAATATTGAGGGCTCAACAACAGCAGATATCCTTGGCAATACACTTGGCACAATCATCACCTCCCGTTAATCCAATGCGAATTTAGCACAAGTGCGCCACCTTATCAATGATTGTGGGAAGCATCTCAGGAATTATCCGCGTGAAAAGTCCTGCGGTTTCAGAAAGTAACTTGTGCTTCGTCCTCCGGCGGGATTAAGGGCGAGCAGGCCATTATCCACCAGTTCGATGATATCGCGGTGAGCAGTGTCCTGAGAACACTTGGTGGTTTTTGCCCATTTGGACGAAGTCAATTTTCCTTCAAACGTTCCGTCCAACAGTTTGTTCAGCATCATTCTATGCCGTTCATTCAGCGGTAATCGGCTACACGATTTCCAAAAACGGTCTTTCTGCATGACAGATACCAGCGTGCTCTCCGCGGCCTCGACCGACCGGGCTAGGCATTCCAGAAACCACCGCATCCATCCAGTGATATCAAGCGTGCCTTTCTGAGTCTGTTCAAGTATGTCATAGTACACTTTACGCACGCGGCGGATTTGTGCCGACATGCTGTAGTACCGCTGCGCGCTGTTTTCAGTCCGTGCCAGCGCCCAATCCGCTATCGCGCGGGCAATGCGTCCATTGCCGTCGTCGAAAGGATGAATCGTTACGAACCATAAATGGGCTTTTGCGGCTCTGAGCACCGGGTCTATTCCGCCGGACAGGTTCATCCATTCTATGAAGCCCGCCATCTCCCTTTCCATTCGTTCTGCGGGAGGCGCCTCATAATGAATGCGTTCATGCCCGACAGCGCCCGACACCACCAGCATCGGGCCATTGTCATCGGACCGCCAAGACCCGACGCGGATTCCGTGCGGCGGGCTGGGAAAGAGAGCCTCATGCCAGCCGCACAGCCGTTCCTTTGTCAATGGTTTGTCAAGGTTTTGAGTTGCGTCCAGCGTCATTTGAACCACTCCGTCCACTCGCCGGTCCGAGGGGAGAAGTCCTGCGATTTCCATGCCCAACCGACGCGCAATGGATGACCTCACCTGACGGGGATTGAATATCTCGCCTTCGATTTCACTGGATTTCACCACCTCGTCAGTCAGAGCCGCGAGCATGGTTTCGTCGCGGTCAGAGAAGCCGAGACTTTTCATCTCCCCAATGAGTCGCCCCCTCTTGATGTGCACATTTGCCAGCAAGCTGGACAAAGCATCTTGGTCCCAGTGAAAATTAGGCCAATCCCCGAGCTGATGGATATACCGGCTTATTCTACGCATAATATGCGGATATTATACCTACTATTCTCCGCATTTTCAAGTCCTGTTCGTGGCAGAATATGAATCCGCGCCGGACACGTCCTGCAGCTTCCACTAAACCTAAGGAAAATTTTAGTTGCGAATTTTTCACTTGAAGCATCGTCATTCCCTAACGTTATCGGCAACTTATCGGCAATTAATCAGCAACTTATCGGCAATTAACGGCTATTTCGCATACCATTGCTCTTTTCAAGCTTTTTTTAGTTATACTGTTTCACAGACATGATGCCCGTCGAGCAAAATGATAAAATACATTTATGAAATCCTCTCAAAATATTCACGTTACTCCATCTCAGTGGGCCGTCCGTAAAAAGCAATGGCTTGCATTTGAACGATGGCAAGAAAAGCAGAACAGGCCCGTTTCATTTCGTGCAGCATTGCACTGGGCAGGTGAAGCGTTGGAATTCTATCAAAAGAATAATCCCCAGCCCGTCAAACGTGCCAGAAAATCTGATTATGTTGGAATTCGGGTCATGAAGAATGCCCTACGAAAAGTATCCATTCCCAACTGAACCGCCTTTAACCGGATATCATACAAGTTTCTTCTTTTCTCAAAAAGAAAAGGATACATTACATGGTCATCGGCGCCTTGCAAACCTAGGATAGGGCGCGTTGTGTTCCACTGGATGTATACGTTCATCGGATTGACCAGCATGCTTGGTGAATAGGGCGACACGTTTCCGTCATCCAGACTATATTTCGCGTTGGGGTCCTTGGAATAAGAATAGAAGAATCTCTGTTCGGCATGCGCGGAAAATATCGTTAGGAATGCGAAAGAAATTACAAGCGCAATCGGTGATGACACAGAACTCAGACTATGTTGCATCTGCAAAATTACGCAGTCTCGAACATATCCTTGTCAATGCAAAAGACTGTCCTTCTGCGTCTCAATAATTTCATTGACTGGTTTGCCAATTGAAAAAGGCTTGATTAATTGTGTCCTTTATTTCTTGACAGGTCACTATGTCCATCAAAATGCCGGACTTTGAGCCAACACTCCGGCCATATTTGGATTCCATTCCATCAATATTTATTCCGGAAAAGAATCCATAGATGGTGCCCGGCAGAGGCGGTATTCTTTGGGCGACACTTTTTCCAGACATTTCCTTCGTTTCGGAGTAACTAAGTATTGGACTTCCGATATCACTTTCTATGATATTATATGCCAGTAAATTCACACCACCTTTATCTGATATGCCGCTTTTAGACTTTCGCTTTTGCTCAGCGTTGTCCTTCAATGATACTTTTTCACCCAAGTTGGAGAAAACTCTGACGGTTTTCAGTCCGTCAAGAGTCATGATTTCAACATTCTCATGACCGGGAATCACTTTAAATTCCCCAAGTGTTCGGATTGGCAATGCAATTTTCACTCCAGCTTGATAAAGACTATGACTCGAATGCACAATTGCAACTGCAACATTATTTGTTTCATCACGATTAGCACTTGAATCATCGTCAGTATCATTGGGGTGAAAATACCAGTCACTTACCTGGAATATATTCTTACCAAAATTATCGCTATCCACATTGCTCCCGATTTCCTCCATGTGCGCTTCAATAGAAATTGAGGATACTTTTACCCCCTTTACCACGCTCTTCGCTGTGACAAAAAACAGCAGGTCATGATACTCCTTGCCGCCCGCCAAGAAAAACCCTGATGCATTGTTTATTTTAGAAACACCATATACAACGGCAGAATTCCCATTCGTGCATAAGCTCGCAAAAAAAATCACCAGCGACACCATAAACTGACTTTTAGCCATACGGAATGTATTCACAAATATCTCCTTGGGGATTGCACATCTCGCATTAAGTTGCACGCTTTTAGCACAGCCAAGACCAAATTGCGTATAAATTGACTCATTCTAACTTCACCGATATCCCACAACCTGGTAGGTTGGTACTCCTGAATCACGCCCCCGTACCCGCAAACTCCCTAATAAATCCAATTTAATTCCGCCACCGAAGTCAGTACCAGTCTCCGATTCAATTCCACTCACCAAAATGTCATTTCCCTTGGCCATTCCGGCGAGCCTCGACGCAACGTTCACAGCATCTCCGACAGCGGTATAATTTACCTGTTCATGTGAGCCAATGTTTCCAAGTATTACGTCTCCCTCAGCTATCCCGATACCAATTTCAATGACCGGCATGCCGGACTTGACCCAACCCAAGTTCAATTTCTTTACCATTTGCATCATCTCACAGGCAGATTTTACAGCATCAGCAGTGTGTTCAGAATCTTCACTGCCAATTCCAAATATTGCCATCACCGCATCGCCGATGTACTTGTCCACCATTCCATGATGATTCTTTATTGTTCTCTCCATGACAGTCAGAAATTCGTTCAACTGCGCCACGAGCTTGGAGGGTTCAATGCGTTCGGCCATGCCCGTATATCCTCGAATGTCAGCAAACATGATTGAGAGACGGACTTTGGATGAACCTCTTTTAATTTCAGTGACAGGAGCCAAAATCCTGTCGACTACGGTCGAGTCAAGATATTTGCCGAGATGCTCTCGCAGTTCGATATTGCTTTGCCGCATTCTCTTTTGCCAGTAGAAGTCAAAGTGCGCGGCGGCAAGCAGAATGCCATACACTGGAATTGCATACCTACCAGGAACAAATAGCGGAAGTACCCAGAAGATGGCTCCGGCGACGCACCAGATGATGTTTCTCGTCTTGAACTCTTCAATATACAGGCGCGGTACACTACGCAGATAAATTGAAACGGCACCTGCGAAAAATACAGCCGCCCTTATAAATCGGCTTTGCAGGAGCATTTCTATTATCGGGAAAAAGATTCCGATAGTGGCCACAGCATACAATATCAATAAAAACCAGACCGATGCCTTTCTCATGTCACTTATTTGAGCGCAACCACCTCATACAACTGCACGGGTTCAGACTTGCCCTTGACGGTGCGCGGTTCTGAATGTGAACCGCCGAGCACATGTGCGGATAAGATCTTTGATTGATATATTGTCGCTGAGCCAGATGGAAAGGTCAATATCCTGAGTCGAACGCGACACTCCCCAGACTAGATTTGCAACACCACCAATAACCATGTATTCTATCTTCTCCTTTTTGAGAAAAGAAGCGACCTCAACAATGGCCTGTTCCAGGCGGTTCAGATGGGGCTGGATATTTTTCGTAGCGCGTTCTTCAGGAGCCGGATCCCAGCATAATCAGATTTTCGCGCGGGTTTGACGAATCGGGGATTAAACGAAGCATAAAGTTCCAACGCTTCACCTGCCCAGCGCAGCGCCGCCCGAAACGAAACGGACTGATTCTGCTTTGTTTCCCATCGTTCAAAAGCACGCCATTGCTTTTTATGGACAGCCCATTGTGCCGGAGTAAGATGAACATTTTGAGCGGGTTTCATAAATAAATCATACCACTTTTCCCGACGAACTTAAAGATGACGGCGATACTCAGACTAAAGCCGTTTGGTCAGTACAAGACGGAAATTCCCCTCGCGAAAATCCCAGGCCCAATGCCACGTCCGCACCGGACGTGTGTATGATTCTCCGGCAAAAAGATTGTGCACTGTTGCAGCAATGAATGAGACCACTATCTGCGAACCGTACAATGCAGCGGCCAACTGCGCATTGATATTTTTCAACTGGTTCTCCTGCTCGGCGGTGAATGTGACGCCGGACGGTACCGGATGGAAGATTCGGTATACGAAGTATCCCTGAAAAGCCATGACCTCAAGTCCGTCCTCAGGGTCGTCTCCGACGTAGAGAATACCCGAACCGGGAATCACGAATGATTTCATCGCTGCCATCCAGGGATTTTTGCGTTTGCGCGAATTCTTATTCATCTCATTGCGCACGGTCAAAGACGCGCCGACCATTTGCGAAAAGTGAAACGTGCTGATGCCGAAGACCAGCAAGTCTTTTTTCCATGCTTCGAACGGCGTGGCGCCTCTTTGGGTGGACTTGAGCAGGAGAGAACCGTCGGTTTGTATTTCAAAGACTTCCTCGTCGCGCGCGGCATCGATGCTGATTTCCCTCAACGCCAGACCGAGTAAGGCGGATTCTGTGACAAACACTTTGGTGTGTAAAGTTTTAGCGTTTTTGACCCATCAGTTGCATTGGTTTTGACCCACCCCCCTCAATATATTTGACATGATATTTCAATCGGATAAATTTGCTTGCCGGGTCAATATTCGTTGCAACTAGTGGGTCAATTTTGCTTGCAACTTTACAGTCTAGCATATTACACGCTTCATCTGCCCCCAATTCGCATGCTTTTTTCAAATCCCTTTTTAACGCACTATATTGATTCCTTCTAGCATAAATAATTGCGCGATTGAAATAAGCCATGGCAGACTTTGGGTCTAGTTCTATGACCCGGTTATAATCAGATAGCGCACTATCATTTTCTCCTATACTGGAATAACAATTTCCTCGATTTACATAGGATTCTTCGACCAATTCACTATTGATTTTAAGCACTTGACTGTAATCAGAAATTGCGCGCGTGGTATCCCCCATCTCTGCGTAATTAAGTGCTCGATTAAAAAAAGCTTTAGAATACATTGGATTTATCTCAATCGCACTAGTATAGTCATCAATTGCACGAAGCGGCTTCCCGATCGTCCCCCAAATAACTCCCCGATTATAATAGAGACCGGCATGCTTAGGGGTTACCTCAATACCTTTGTTAAAATCAGCAATTGCACGATCAGTATCACCCATCATTCCATACGCCATCCCGCGACCACCATATGCTTCACCAATACTTGGGTTCAGTCCTACGCATCTATCGAAATCTGAAATCGCAAGAATAGCATTTTTCATCTTTAAATACATAAGACCACGATTTAGATAGGAATCGGCATCCTTTGGGTTAATCTCTATGGCTTTGCTGAAATGATCTACTGCCAACTTGAAATTTCCGATAGAGTTCGCAATATTACCTTTGATAAAATACTCGCCTGCTGATAGTAAATTGAGTACTTTAGTCTCATTCGCCATAATTCTGTTTTTTTCCACTTCATTTTTTGCCTGCGCCATTTGCAGTTTGAATTTATCTCGTTCATTCTGCATCTTCGCATATTCTTTCCGTATTTCCCCAAAGTCTGAATGCATCATATTGGGCTGTCCAGTTTCTTCAGGTGTTGGCAAAAGGGGCAATTGAATCTCTTGCGAAATGAGCTCAAGGGTTTCTGGCGAAGATCTAATAACGGTTTCAATGGATTTCTCAACCCTTGAAGTCTCTGTTCTAACAAGCCGCGATATAATTTGGACCTCTCCCCCGACTTTCTGGATTGTCCCTACAAGCACATAAGCCGCCCCGGAAAATTTGCCCACCTGCTGAACTGTTTTTGGTTCCACAAGGCCTGTCATGCCCAATTTCATCTCGTCGGTCAGCTTAAAGATGAACTCCCTTTCAACTGGTATGAATATATTTTGATTCGAGAATTGGCCCATTAATTTTTCAGACAGAAGTTTACCAAGCACAGTGGTCCTGTTGTTTAGTGTTAAGAATGGTGGAATAGCGATTGATTCCCCTCTGGGATTAATTCCTTTTGTGAGCTGCTGACAAATTTTATGAACGGCATCATTCAAATCAGTGCTTGAAGCAAAGATATTGGGAATGTTTGAAAATAGCAGCCATATACATATTCCAATGAATTTATGTTTCATTTGTCCCCGTCTTGAAAAATAAAGGACCATTCATATTCTACTTCAGATCGGTTCGGGCTTGCTCGGGAGACAGCAATTGTTCGGGACTAATTTCAGCGACAATGGTTACTCTGTGGCTTGCAATAATTTGATAACCTTTCCAGAAATCATAGCCCTTGCGCTCAACTGTGACCAGTAAAGAATTTCGCTTCCATTTTGCATTTTGGAAGTATTGAAATACGGGACTCCCCTTGTAGTCCGTTATGCTTCCATATTCATCATGCAGTGGATGATAAGTAAGACCGGGCATCTCATGCGGATCCCCATAAATTTCAGAAAACAATTTCAACACAGTATTCCATGTTGACTCCGCTATGCTAATGTTCCCAAATCCCAGGGGTGGAACCTCAAGTTTTATCCTTACAACCTTATCTCCATCAGTAAATATTTCCATTTGATTTGTATCAAGCATTGTTGTTTGAGGGGGAAATGTGCTTAAAAAAACCAAGCGCACAATATACGCTTTGAACTGTATTGCAAATGTTTTGAATTTACCTTTCCCAGTCACGGTCTTAAGGGTGGGGTTGCACAGTTTTCGAACACTTTCAATATCCATACCAAGCTGGATGCCATTTACTTCAAGTTGTGGTAAGGCCTTTGTATTTGGCTTTTGTTCTGAACTTGCTTCAATAGTAGCTTTCTCGGAGTTTGATTCATTTTGCGAACTGCAAACGGCGGCGTTAAAAGAAATGAGAATAGTTAAAACTAGGTATATTTTGTTCACAATTGCCCTTCACCCCAAAAGGAGTTTGCTTTCGATTTTGTCATAAAGCCGCAAAGGAGTTGCATAGGAGTTTCGATCCTCTTGACGGTTGATTTCTGTTTCGCCGACAGCTTATTCTGGTAATAATGGTTAATCTTCATTTACTTTGAATTATACAAAATAATGCGCTCGTGCCGGTTCTCTTGCAATCTATTTAGAGATTGGCGCTTTTTGCGTTACGTCGTCGTTGGTCATTCTTTCCTGCTGAGACATTTTATTGAATACTATCAAATCTTGATCTACAAAGTAATTTCAAGAAATTTGTTCGGCTTAGCACAACGACATTGTTAAAACTTGGCCTCAATTTACCTGCATTGGTTACGAAGGAAATATATTTCAAGAGCTTGACGAAGCTATTTAAGGTTTCTTGATTCAACGGCACCACGATTCCAACTGCGCCCATGATAGAGGCATTGGCAATGTCGCCAAATCTGTGTTTCCTCGTCCCCGAATTCTCAATCTCAATCCCGAGTAAGCATCGAGGATTTCTATTTCGCATAGCAAGGAATTCGTCTATACCTCCAACTTTCATTTCAGACAATGACGCGACTCTGGCAAGGAGTGGCTTATGTCTTACGAGGGCACTTTCGATTTTCAGATTGTTGCTTCCCACATTATCATCAATATTAAACGGGCCAACAGCTACGTCAATTCGCGGACAATACAACTCTCTCGTGTAATCATCTTGAGCATCCTTCGCGACGTCCCATTCCTTCCTGACATTGTGCTCGCCAAAGATTCGCTTCAGAACTGGAATGACTTTATTCTGATAAGCTTTCGTGTCTTCACCTCTGCTCAGTCTCGGCATGTCCTCGAGTAACACTCGAGAAACTGTGCCGCTCTTGACTTTTTGATTTTTTATCGTTTTCACTGCCAAAAACAGTTCAAAGATTGAGATATCAGCGGAGTGTGTCCGACTGCAGAAAACTTACACAATTCGTGAGTTGCCACATTACAATTTATCCTACAACTTCCAATCCGAAAAGTCTATCCTTTTTCCTATAGCACAGATACTTATGAGCCGGTGAGTTTGTCCGGAGTTTGTTGGGTTTGTGTAGAGTTTGTTGGAGTCACACCTAAAAATAAAAT